>NZ_JAWDID010000005.1:0-179254 GCF_032464875.1 Allobosea rubneri | reverse complement strand
CTTCGTGATTGATCCGTACGAGATCGGGAAGGATCATTGGCGCGACGGCTACGTCACAGTCGTCACGGGCCGGCCTCTTCCACGGGGAACACGCGACTGATCAGAGAGCCAACTTCCCCTTCCGGCCCATCTGAGACATTCGTCGTCAGCCGACTTGACACCCATGGCCCAATAGAGAAGCCCGCGCGCGGCGGGCGGATTGGCTCAGTCGGCAGGAGCCTGGATGAGGCGGGCCAGACCATCGCCGGCAGCTCTGCGACGATCTCCGCAACACTCGGCTGTGGGCGCATGCCACCCTCGACCTTCGCCAGCTCGACAGTGACGTAGGTCCAGACAGCGGAGCGCCAGACGAACAGGGCCTGGGCCTCGGCTGCGAAGACCGGGTTGGGGTCGTCGCGGTAGCCAACTGCCGTATGGATGCTGTCGTAGCGGCGCAGCTTCGCTGTCTCGTCGAGATGCGCCTGAATGGCGCGGCTGTAGTCGTCGATGGTCGGAGGAAGCGGAGGACGGACCGAAGCGCGAAAGGCGTCGCTATCGGCCGCGCTGAGATCCACGAGCACGCCGTCGACAAGAGCTTTAGCCATCAGAGGTACCTCAGAGTTAGACGGGTGCCGGCCTTGATGTTCATGCCGATGCCGCTTCGAAAAATCCGGATCTTTTGGACAGCCCCTCCGGAGTCGGCATAGCCGTGATAGGCCAGTAGAAGCGACTGGAACGAGGGTGAGGTTGTGTAGCCGGTCGTGTAGGACGTAAGCTTGGGAAGAGTTCCACCAGCGCCCAGAGTCAGTATCGCGTTGATGGGAATTTCCCGGACGGTAAGAACCTCAGTGTACGCGCCCAGCAACAGCAATGAGCCGGGGAGAGAGGGTTGCTGAATGTCGTTCCATCCGACCCGAAAGACCCCCTTTGATAAGCGGAAGCGCCATCAAGAAAGGTTGTTCCGTTATGGCTGACCCGAAGCGCTAGCGAGTCGGAGCTCGAAGCGCTGGCCGCGATGTCGACACCCTCGATGATCGCGACCTTCTTACCGACGGGCACGGTGACGTCGATGAACGGAACATCGGCCGGCACGTCGATGACCCGCACATCTCCCCAACCAGGAATGCCGAGGGTCTCCAGCATCGCGGCGGCGTTGGAGCCGGCGAGCAGTGCGCGCGCCTGCGGGGTGAAGTCCGCAAGCGCTGCGGATGCCGCCCCGTCGAACCAGGGCAGTTTGTTGGCCGCCATGGTGACGGCCGATAGCGCCGTCAGGACATCGTCGAGCGGCTGCTTCTCGTCATCGAGTTCGGCCAGGGCCGCCTGCACGCTCAAGGAGCCGAGAGAGCCCGTGGGCATGACCGTCACGCTGGAGGCAAGCCCGTTCGTCGCGACCGGGGCCAGCGCGCCGCCGGCCTTCAGCAACTTGCCGGTAACGCCATCGAACAGAGCGACATGACCGTCCGTCGATCCGGCCGGCCCCAGCACATCGCCAGCGCCATCGCCGTTCAGGCCGGCATTGCCCATGGCGGCCGAATGTCGCCTTGTCCCAGAATGCGGGCGAGAGCGTCGGAAAGGCCGGTGCTCGCCACGGACGCCGGCAGCGCCAGATCCCCGGCGGGTGGCTTCGGCGATGGATTTCGCGCGGCTTCGAGCACAGCGGCGAAGCCGGCCTTCGTCGAGCAGATCACCGGGACGTCGACATGGGGCTGAACACGCTCCGCCAGCCCTGCGAGGCCGGCGCCGCCGAGAATGACCGCGCCGGCGCCATCTCGCTCCACCGTCCTCCGGCAGGCCTGCGTCAGAAGCGCGATCGAGCCTTCCGGGTCGCTGGCGATGTCGCCGCCGGTCGGCGCCACAGTCTCGACGGCGGCGAGATTGGCGCCAAGGCCGAGCGAGGCGACGAATTCGGTGAGGATCGGCCCCCAGCGCTCGCCGCCGGTGACGATCGAGAAGCGCCCGCCGTGCTCGGCCGCCTGCCGGCAGGCCGCCTCGGCCATGCCGACGACCGGGACGCTCGCCAACTCCTTCAGCGCCATAAGTCCTGGGTCGCCGAAGCAGGCGAGATAGACCGCGTCGCACTCGCCGCCATGCTCGGCATAGGCGTCGAGCACCGCATGGCCGGCGATCGCGCCGGCGCTGCGGCTGGAGATGTAGCGCGCGCCGAAGCGGCCCGTCGCCGGCCTGAGCTCGACATCGGTCGGTGTGAGCGGCGCAAGCACGCGCATGACCAGCGCGGTCATCTCGGGGCTGGTGTTGGGATTGAGGACCAGGATGCGCAAGGAAGTTACCGGAAAGGCTTGTGAAATCGTGTTCAGGCGGGCTGCAGCGTCGCCTCGGCTTGGACGCAGCGGACGATCCGGTCTTCGCCCAGCGTCACTGCCGGCGGTAAGCCGATCTGGCAGGCTTCGACAGCCTGCCGGCAGCGCGGCGCGAAGGAGCAGGAGGCAGGCGCCTCGTTCAGCGCCGGCGGCGCTCCGGGAATGGCCTCGAGCCGCTCGCCCTTCCTGGCGCCATGCAGGTTCGCCGCAAGCAGCCCCTTGGTATAGGGGTGCTGCGGGTTGCTGATCAGCTCGCGCACCGTGCCGGTCTCGACGATCTGTCCGGCATACATCACGGCGAGCCGGTCCGAGACTTCGACCGCGACGCCGATATCGTGGGTGACGAAGATCACGCCCATGCCGAGATCGCGCTGGAGCTGGCGCAGCAGCAGCAGGATCTGGATCTGCACGGTGGCGTCGAGCGCGGTCGTCGGCTCGTCCGCGAGCAGCAGCTTCGGCCGGGCCGCGAGCGCGAGCGCGATCATGGCGCGCTGCCGCATCCCGCCCGACATTTCGTGCGGATAGGCTTTCAGGCGCCGCTCCGGCGAGGGAATGCGGACGAGATGGAGCAGTTCGAGCGCGCGCTGCATCGCCGCGCGCCGGCCGATCTTCTCGTGCCGGGTGATCGCCTCGGCGATCTGCTCGCCGACCGTGTAGACCGGATCGAGCGCCAGCATCGGGTCCTGGAAGATCATCGAGGTGACGCGGCCGCGATAGTCGGCGAGCTCCTGCGGCCCGAGCGCCAGCACATTCCTGCCATCGACCATGACGGAGCCACCGATCTCGGTGCGGCTCTCCGGCAGCAGCCGGAGCAGCGTCTTCAGCGTCACGCTTTTGCCCGAGCCGGATTCGCCGAGGATGCCGAGCACCTTGCCGGGCTCCAGCGTGAGCGTCACGCCGTTGACGGCATGCACCGTTTGCGCGCCCCGGAAGCGCACCGTGACGTTCTCCATCGCGACGAGGGGCGCGCTCATGCTGCGTCCTCCAGCGCCGGCGCGCGGCTATGGCCCGAGCCGGGAATCTCCATATGGCAGGCGGCGAGCCGCGTGCCTGTCCCGGTCGGCGTCAGCGCCGGCTTCGCCTTGGCGCAGACGGTCTGCGCCTGCGGGCAGCGCGGGTGGAAGCGGCAGCCCTCGGGCGGGTTGATCGGGTTCGGCGGGTCGCCGGCGAGCGGCGCCTCGATCGTGCGGTTGTCCGGGTCCATGGACGGCATCGCCGAGAGCAGCGCGCGGGTATAGGGGTGGCGCGGATCCTCGTAGAGTTCGTCGACCGGGCCGATCTCCACGACCTCGCCGAGATACATCACCATGACGCGGTCGCTGATGAAGCGGACGACGTTGAGGTCGTGGCTGATGAAGATGTAGGTCAGCCCGAACTCCTCACGCAGATCCATCAGCAGGTTCAGCACCTGCGCCTCGACCGACTTGTCGAGCGCCGAGACGGCCTCGTCGAGAATGACGAGGCGCGGTCCGAGCGCGAGCGCGCGGGCGATGTTGACGCGCTGGCGCTGTCCGCCGGAGAGCTCGTGCGGATAGCGCGCCGCAAAGCGCTCCGGATCGAGCCCGACGCGGGCGAGCAGGTCGCGGGCGCGGGCAACGGCACCAGTCTTTGCGACGCCATGGACGGTCGGCCCGAAGGCGATCGAATCCTCGATGGTCAGTCGCGGATTGAGCGAGGCATAGCTGTCCTGGAAGACCATCTGCGCCTGGCGGCGATAGTCCTTGAGCGAGAGTGCCGCGCTGCCGACCGCCTCGCCATCGAACAGCATCTGGCCGGCATCTTGCGGGATGAGCTGCATCACCACGCGGGCGGTGGTCGACTTGCCGCAGCCGGATTCGCCGACCACGCCGAGCGTCTCGCCCTTCAGCACCTGGAAATCGACGCCGTCCACGGCGCGGACCACGGCGCCGCGTCCGAGCGGAAAGTGCTTGGTCAGCGCGCGGGCTTCCAGCAACGGCGTGCCGGCGCCGCCGCGATCCGACCCGTCCTCGACGTAGAGTGCCAGCGACATGGTCAGCCTTTCACATCCATGGCCGAGCGCAGCCCGTCCGAGAGTAGGTTGAACGAGATCGAGGTGATGAAGATCGCGACGCCAGGCAGGGCGGCGACCCAGGGCTGGACGTAGATCGCGGTGCGCAGCGTGTTCAGCATCAGCCCCCATTCCGGCGTCGGCGGCTTGGTGCCGAGGCCGAGGAAGGAAAGGCCAGAGGCGAGGATCATCGAGACCGAGATCAGGCTGGTCGCGTAGACGAAGATCGGGCCGAGGACGTTGCCGAGGACATGGACGCGGATGATCGTGCCCGGGCCGGCACCGCTCGCTCGCGCAGCCTCGACATAGTCCATCGAGCGCACCTGCGTCGTCACGCTCTCGGCGATGCGGGCGATCGGCGGGATGAAGACGATGGTCAGCGACAGCAGCGAGTTGAAGATGCCGGCGCCCAGCGCTCCGGACAGCGCGATCGCCAGCAGCACCGAGGGGAAGGCGTAGAAGATGTCGACGGTGCGCATCGTGATCGTGTTGTACTTGCCGCCGAAGAAGCCGGCCGAGACGCCGATCAGCGAGCCGAACACGAAGGCGATGAAGACCGGCACCACGCCCATGAACAGCGAGAGCCGGGCGCCATGGATCAGGCGCGAGAGCATGTCGCGGCCGAGTTCGTCGGCGCCGAGCGGGTAGCCGGGCGTACCGATCGGCCGCAGGCGCCGGAGCATCGAGGAGCGCGTCGGGTCGGCCGGGGCGATGTAGTCGGCGAAGATCGCCATCAGGATGATCAGCAGGACGACGATGCCGGCGCCGACCGCGACCTTGTCGCGCCGGAAACGCCTGAAGACGCCCGACCAGTAGCCCGGTGAGTGCGCCGGCGTCGGCGCGCTGGTGGTGGCGGGGACGCTCGTCGCGGTGACCGCACTCATCTCAACGCCTCCTCACACGGGGATCGAGCAGGCCCTGGACGATGTCGACGAGCACGTTGAGGCCGACGAAGAACATCGCCAGCACCAGGATCGTGCCCTGCAGCAGGGGCAGGTCGCGCTGGAAGATGGCGTTGCCGAGCAGGAAGCCGGTGCCCGGCCAGGAGAACACTGTCTCGATCAGGATCGAGCCGCCGAGCAGGTAGCCGAGCTGCAGGCCCATCACGGCCAGCGCCGTCGGCGCGGCGTTCTTCACGACATGGCGGAAGACGCCGAAATCCATCAGGCCCTTGGCCCGCAGTGCCGGCACGAATTCCTGGTTCAGGATGTCGGCGACGAGCGCCCGCACGGTGCGCGAGATGATGCCCATCGGGATCACCGACATGGTGACCGCTGGCAGGATCATGTGACTGAC
Source organism: Allobosea rubneri (assembly GCF_032464875.1). Taxonomy (NCBI): domain Bacteria; kingdom Pseudomonadati; phylum Pseudomonadota; class Alphaproteobacteria; order Hyphomicrobiales; family Alloboseaceae; genus Allobosea; species Allobosea rubneri. The sequence goes on along the minus strand of NZ_JAWDID010000005.1, from coordinate 173,632 downwards.
ATGCTCCCAGTCCCATTTCCAGGCGGCGGAGCCGCCGGGACCGGCACCGCCCGGCGGCAGCCAGCCGAGCTGCACCGAGAAGACGATGACCAGCACCATGCCGAGCCAGTAATGCGGCACGGAAACGCCGAGCACCGCCAGCATCGAGGCGAACTTGTCGAGGAAGGAGCCGCGGAAATAGCCGGCGACGAAGCCGAAGAAGCAGCCGAGCAGGAAGCCGATCACGGTGGCGAGGCAGGCGATCAGCAGGGTGTTGCCGACCGCGCGCCAGACCTCGCCGGCGACTGGCCGCCCGGTCGCAATCGAGGTGCCGAGATCGCCCTGGACCGCCTTCCACAGCCAGAGGCCGAACTGCACCGGGAGGGGACGGTCGAAACCGTAGAGCTTCCTGATCTCCTCCTGCATCTGCTGGGAGGCATCGGGAGGCAGCACCGAGGTGAGCGGGTCGCCGGGCGCGATATGGACGAGCAGGAAGCAGAACAGGCTGACGCCGAGCGCCACCGGCAGGACGTAAAGGACACGCTTGGCGAGATAGGTCAGCATCCGAGCCTCGACCGCGTCGACCAAGCGAGAGCTGCGGCGGTCTCCAAGCCGTCATGCTCGCCCTTGTGGCGAGCATCCACGTCTTTGCCACGGTCCTCGGCCAGCGCAGACGTGGATGGTCGGGACAAGCCCGACCATGACGGCAAGGACTGCGACGCGATCGCGGCTTCGGCGCCGCGAGGCCGCAGAAGGATGCTCTCGGCCCGTTCCCGCATCTTCAGCCTCACTTGTCCATCGTGATCGGCGAGAAATCCTGGAACCAGTTCTGCGCCTGCACGAAGCCCTTCACCTTGGGCGACATGGCGCGCGGGTTGACGTCGTGCGTGACCATCAGGAAGAGCGCGTCGTCGACGTATTTCTCATGCGTCTTCTGCAGGATCTTGGTCTGCTCGGCCGGATCGAAGGTGGTGCGGATTTGGTCGAAGAGCTTGTCCATCTCGGGGTCGCAATAGAGACCCCAATTGGTGCCCGCCGGCGGCTTCAGATCGCATTGCAGATGGCGGATGAAGCCGGTGAACGGATCCTGGATGAAGTAGGTGTAGTTCATCCCGGTGCCCTTGCGCGACGAGTCGTGGTTCGCGCCGGCCCGCCAGATGTTGATCAGCGTGTTCCACTCGACCACTTCGAAGTCGACCTTGATGCCGACCTCGGCGAGGTTCTGCTGGACGAACTCGTTCATCGGCAGCGGCTGCATCTGGCCCGAGCCGGAGGGCGAGATCAGGATCTTGGTCTGCAGCGGCTTCTCCGGCGAGAAGCCGGCCTCGGCCAGGAGCTTCTTCGCCTCGGCCTGGTCGAGCTTCAGCTTGAACTTCGGGTTGCCGAACCACTGGTGGCCGGGCGGATAGAAGCCCTCGGCCGGGATCATCATGCCGCCGAGGAGCTCCTTCAGGCCCTCGCGGTCGATGGCGAGATTGGCGGCCTTGCGCACGCGGATATCGTTCCAGGGCGAGCCCTCGATGCGCGAGAGGTGCCAGGTCCAGTTGTGCGGATAGGCGTTGGTGACGATCTTGAAGCCGGCGCCTTTCAGAGAGGCCAGCAGGTCCGGGGAGGGCGCCTCGATCCAGTCGACCTGGCCCGAGCGCAGCGCCGCGGCGCGCGCATTCGGCTCCGGAAGCGGCAGCAGCACGAGCTTGTCGAGCTTGGGCACGCGCGCCTTGTCCCAGTAGTCCTTGAACGGTGCGAGCTCGGCCCGCTCGCGCGGCTGGAAGGCGGTGAGCTGCCAGGGGCCGGTGCCGGACGGTGTCTTGGCGAAGGCTTCCCAGCTCTTGCCGAGTTTCTCCCATTGCGTCGGCGAGGACATCATCACCCAGGCGATCTGGTAGGGCAGCGTCGCGTCGGGCGATTTGGTGGTGATCTCGACCTTGTATTTGTCCAGCACCTTGTAGGTGGCGACGGCCGGAATCCGCGAGCGCCCCTGCGCGGCCTGGCGCTGGTCGAATTGCGGGCTGTCGTTCTTCAGGAGCTTGTCGAGGTTCCAGACCACCGCCTCGGCAGTGAATTCGGAGCCGTCATGGAACTTCACGCCCTCGCGCAGGGTGAAGACCCATTTTGTCTTGTCGGCGGCATCGACCGCCCAGGCGGTGGCGAGGCCGGGCTTCAGGTCCGAGGGCTTGTCGGCGCTGGAGAGGTCCCAGTTGATCAGCGCGTCGTAGACCGTATAGCCCATGAAGCGCATGCCTTCGCCGCCCTGGTCGGTCTGGCCGGTGGTCAGCGGAATGTCCGAGGCGGTCATGCCGATGCGCAAGGTGCCCTGCGCGAAGCCCTGCTGGGCGAAGAGAGCGACGCCGGCGGCGAGCGACCAGGCGAGAGCGGAACGGACCATCGTGCACCTTTGAGCTGGAAGAGTTCCTGATCCGGCTTAGCAAGCGGCATGCCATGCTTCCGGGGGAGGGCTGGAGCCTTGCCGGGATGCTCGCCCTCGCGGCGGGCATCTATGTGCTGGACAGCGCATTCGGCCGGCGCAGCGAAACCGTGGATGGTCGGGACGAGCCCGACCATCGCGCAGCGCGTGAAGCCTATGGCCCCGTCACTCCATCGACATCGGCGCGAGGTCGATGAACCAGCTCTTGGGCTGGACCACGCCCTTGACCTTGGCGCTCATCGCGCGCGGGCCGACATCGTGCGCCACCCAGACGAATGGGGCTTCCTCGACGATGCGGGCATGGAGCTTCGCCAGCGCCGCATCGCGCGCGGTGCCGTCGAAGGAGGTGCGCGCGTCGGCGATCAGCTTGTCGAACTCGTCATTGCCGAAATAGCCCCAGTTGTTGGAGACCGGCGGGAAGGTCTTGGTCGAGACGAAGCGGACCATGGCGAAGAACGGGTCCATCGCCGCATAGGTGACGTTGGTGGCGTTGGCGCCGCGGGCGTTGGCGTGCTTGGCGCCCTCGCGCCAGTTGGTGAAGACGGCGTTCCACTCGCCGACCTCAAGCGCGACGTCGAAATAGCAGTCCTTCAGCGCTTGCTGCATGAACTCGTTCATCGGCAGCGGCTGCATCTGGCCGGAGCCGGAAGCCGAGGTCAGCACCTTCACCTTGGCCGGCTTGGCGGCGGAGAAGCCGGCTTCCGTCATCAGCTTCTTGGCGGCTTCGAGGTCGTACTTGATCTCGAACTTCGGATTGCCCCACCAGGGATGGCCGGGTGGCACGGTCCCCTTCGGGATTTCCATCAGCCCGCCGAGCAGTTCCTTGAGCTCGGTCCGGTTGACGCAGAGATTGGCCGCGTGGCGGACCTTCTTGTCGAGCCAGACCGAGCCTTCGGCGAAGGAGAGTTGCCAGGGCCAGACATGCGGCTGGGCGTTGGTGTAGACGGAGAAGCCGCGCTGCTTGATCTGCGGAACCGCATCGGGCGCCGGCGCCTCGATCCAATCGACCTGGCCGGCGAGCAGCGCCGCGGTGCGGGCATTGGCCTCCGGCAGCGGCAGCAGGACGACCCGGTCGACCTTCGGCACCCGCGCCTTGTCCCAGTACTCCTTGTTGGCGACCATCTCGAAGCGTTCGCGCGGCACGAGCCGGACGCCCTTGAACGGCCCCGTGCCCGAAGGATCGGCCGAGAAGGCGGCCCAGGCCTGCTTGGCGCGCTCGCCGGCATCGGTGACCGAGGCCGGAACCGCCGCGAGCTTGGCGGCCCAATGCGCGGGCGAGGCCATGTAAAGATTGGTCAAGTTGATCGGCAGGAAGGCGTCGGGCTCGGAGGTGGTGAGCTCGACGGTCAATGGGTCGACGACCTTCGCCGACTTCAGCGTCGGCATACGCGACACCGTAACGCCCACCTGATCGGCAGCAAAATGCGCTGCCTCTTTGTTGAGCACCTTTTCGACGTTCCAGACTACCGCTGCGGCATCGAAGGCCGAGCCATCCTGGAATTTCACGCCGGGGCGCAGCTTGAACACCCATTTGGTCTTGTCGCTGGCGTCGACGGCCCATTCGGTGGCGAGGCCGGGAATGACGATGCTCGCCTTTTCGGCCGAGGACAGGTCCCAGTTGGTCAACCCGTCATACATCGGGATGCCGGTGAAGCGATTGCCCTCGAAACCCTGGTCCGGCTGGCCATGGGTGCGTGGGATATCGGCTGCGGTCATGCCGATGCGCAGGACCTTTTCCTGTGCGAACGCCGCCGTGCCGAGTGCGGTGGAAACCCCCAGCGCCAGCAGTCCGGCGCGCGTAAACGTCTTCGACGACATGATCATGCTCCCCTGTGCAGCCCGGCGTTGGTTCGCGCGGATCTGCCGGCGAGCTAGCAACCGGCATGCCAGAGCGGCGGAGAGGCCTGCTTCGTGGGAGGTGTTGTCCTGTCGATCTTCCGGCGCTCGCTCACTGGCGCCGGCGCGGCATGGATCGGGCGAGGTAGCCGAGCGCGAAGCCGACCAGCGCAAGCGAGATGCCGGTGCAGATGACACCGGCCGGCGTTATCCGGGCGCGGCCCTGCAGGGTGACGTGCCTGCCCACGCGCAGGTCGAACTCCGCTCGCATTTCCTCGGGGTGCGCGGGAAAGGCTTCCGCGGTCACCGGCCTGGTTTCGATCTCGGGCATCATTCACCCCCTGTTTCACGCTTCGCCCGCAGGTAGAGCAGCGGCAGCAGGATGATCTGCGCGATCGTGACTGCCAGCAGTGCCCCGAAATTGTTGGGTGCGAAATTGCCGCCGGCGAATGCGTCATGGACGTGATTCGCCGCGACGCCGAAATAGAAGAGCACGACGCAGAGGATCACCGCAGCCTTGAAGGCGAGAGGCCGCCAGAACGAGACGATCGCAGTGATCCCCATCGCGATGTCGGCCACGCCGATCTCGTACTCGAACGGGCTCGGTTGCCATCCGATCGATCGCGACGCGATCTCCGGAAAGAAGACATGGAAGCCGCCCGACCAGACGCCGCCGAGGCCGACGGGTAACAACAGCAGCCAGTTAAAGAGCCGCATGCCATGGGAAGGCGGAGCCTTGAGGCAGCAGGCCATCACAAAGGCCAAGACGAACAGCAACGGCGTCAGGTTGCCGAGCACGAGGCGGATGATCGCTTCAATCATGACCGTCTCCGGACGAGCCTGGCGCCCAGAATGACTGAAACTGCCAGTCGACGCCATCGAGCCGCCGGCGCGGCCGGCTTCGTGTTTGATCTGGATTAAGCACGCGCGTGCCGGAGCTCTGTAGCAGGGAATGGCTGCCACTTGCCGAAGTGGAGATGGTCCACTTTCTGGTGAGGACGAGATCGAAGTGATGGATGCGGTTCTGGTGGGAGGTGGAATGCTCTCGGTGGCGGGCGTCTCTTGGTGGGCGACTATCCGCTGGAAGCTGTAGATACTTCCGGCGGTTATGCGGATTTCGTGAAGTCCTTTTGGAGCGGTTGCCCGCGCTGAGGCGGCCCGCTGTATCACCGCGCCTTGTGCCGAACGCCTGAAGCGGGGATGCTGCCGGCGAGCCGGCCGCTGCGTGAGTCCCGTTTTACGGAGAGGCTCGGCGCTTCGTCATTCTGCTTCGGGAGGCCGTGAGATGAGAATGCTGACCCGGCGGCGGCTCCTCGCGACTCTTCCCGTGCTGGCTTCGGGCCTCGCGAGCCCGCTGCGGGCGCAGCCGGCGGCGCCTGCCGGGGCCGCGACCACGCTATTCCAGGACGTCCGCATCTTCGACGGCACGGGCGCTGCACTCTCGGCGCCATCCCATGTCCTCGTCCGCGGCAACCTGATCGAGCGCATCTCGACGACCCCCATTCCGGCTGAAGCCGGAACCATTGTGATCGCAGGCGGCGGGCGGACCTTGATGCCGGGCCTGACCGACATGCACTGGCATGCGATGATGGTGCGCTCGACGCCGTCGCAGGCGATCTTCGGCAATCTCGGCTTCAACTATTTGTCGGCCGGCGCCGAGGCTACCGCCACGCTGATGCGCGGTTTCACCACCATTCGCGACATGGGCGGGCCGTCCTTCGGTCTCAAGCAGGCGATCGATGCCGGGGTCCTTCCCGGACCCCGCATCTACCCGTCCGGCGCGGTCATCACGGTGACGAGCGGCCATGGCGACTTCCGGCAGCAGACCGAGCTGCCACGATCGCCTGGGACATTGTCGCGGATGGAGCAGATCGGCGGCAGCATGCTAGCCGACAGCCCGGACGAGGTGCGCCTGCGGGTCCGCGAGCAATTGATGCAGGGCGCCTCGCAGATCAAGTTGACCGCCGGCGGCGGCGTCGCGTCGCCGTTCAGCCCGCTCGACGTCTCGACCTTCACGGCCGAGGAGCTGCGCGCTGCCGTCGAGGCCGCCGAGAACTGGGGCACCTACGTCACAGTTCATGCCTATACGCCCGCTGCTATCAAGCGTGCGATTGCGGCAGGCGTGAAATGCATCGAGCATGGCCATCTGATGGACGAGGCATCGGCCAAGCTGATCGCCGACAACGATATCTGGCTCAGCACGCAGGCTTTTCCCGATGAGATGGCCGAGGCGTTTCCGCCGGGCTCCGGCGAGCGCGCCAAGGCCTATTCGGTGTTCGCCGGAACGGAGAAGACATTCGAGCTGGCGAAAAAGTACAAGCTCAAGATCGCCTTCGGCACCGACATCCTGTTCTCGGCGCAGCTCGCGACCCGGCATGGCGAATTGCTCGCCAAGTTCGCTCGGTGGTTCACGCCTGCCGAGACACTCGCCATGGCGACCGGCACGAATGCCCGCCTTCTCGAGCTGTCCGGCCTGCGCAATCCCTATCCGGGCAAGCTCGGCGTGGTCGCAGCCAACGCCCTGGCGGACCTCTTGCTGGTCGACGGCAATCCGCTCGAAAACATCAACCTCGTCGCCGATCCCCACAGGAGTTTCGTGGTGATCATGAAGGATGGCCGGATCTTCAAGAATACGTTGGCGCGCTGACCGGAGCGCGGGGCCGACCCGGAGCCGGCTGCCTCCGCCGGACCTTCGGTTGCTCGAACGGGCCGCTTGTCCGCCGAACCGCCGTTCCTGCGCGAGCGGAACACGGTAGGCCGTGCTTGGTTGGAGTGCCTTGAAGGGCGCGCCTTCCAGCTTGGAGGCCAGCCGGAAGAAGCGCGGGGGGCATCATGATCATGATCGGTGAGATGGAGTTGATCGGCAGATTGCTCATCGGCACCGCTGCCGGCGTCGCCGTCGGCTTCGAGCGGACGCGCAAGCAGAAGAGCGCGGGGATTCGGACCTTCGGTCTGGTCGGGCTCGGGACTGCGGCGGCGGCCTCGATCTTCAGCGATCCCAGCCAGACCGATGCGGCGAGCCGCGTCGTGCAGGGTATCGTGACCGGGATCGGTTTCCTTGGTGCCGGCACCATCGTGCTGCGCGATCGCGAGCTGCACCCGCGCGGCCTGACGACCGCGGCCGCGATCTGGGTTACGGCCGCGCTCGGCTGCGCCGCCGGCCTCGGCGACTGGCCGATCGTCGTGACGGCGGTGTTCGTCGCTCTTCTGCTGCTCGCGGTCGACCATTCCATCGAGCGCTGGGCCGGCGGCGATCGGGACTTGGAGGCCGAGGCTTCGGGCGCCACGCAGGATCGCGAGGGCGCGCCCTCGAAGGCGCCGGAACCCTGATCCGATGTAGCCTTGGCGCCGGTCTCGCGGCGATCAGTGGATGGATTCGTCGCGGCGCAGTTCGAAGGCGAGCATGGCCTCGGCCAGTGCCTCCAGTTCGCGCGCCTTCTCGGGACTGTCGGGCGTAATGCTCAACTCGGCCACGCGCCGCTGCGCCTGCTCGTAGTCTTCGTCCGTGTGAACGGCGATCGGCGTCTTCATGGTCAAGCCCTCTCGCTGCTGCCGCGAAGGTGAGCTTGCGCGTGCAACCATGCGGCTTCAACGGATAAGGAGGCTGATGGTTCGTCCCGGATGGGCGCGCCGCCGCGGGATTCCGCCGTACCGCGAAGGCAGTAGGGCGCTACTCCCCCCGTCCCCAATTGCGCAATTGCCTGATCGACGGTCTCGCCCGCCAGAGATCAGCCGCGAGTCGCAGACCGAAGAACAGGGCGAAGCTCGGCAGGGCTGTCGCCACGGGCACGGTCGCCAGGCCCATCGCACAGCCGCCTGAATCGCCCGCGCCGCATTTCGGATCGAAGATCATCGCCGCGATCATGATCAGAACCGCCAGCACCGGGCCGACGACGAGGCCGAGAAGGCCGCTCTTGAAGGCGCGCCACAGCATTCCCGCGATCCTCCCAGGACCAGCGCCCGGCCGGCGCGCGCTCACGATAGCGCAGGGATTACGCAGCGTCGCGGCCGCACATGCGCGCGCGGTGACCCAGCCGCCATCTTGCCGCTGGCGGCGCGAGGCCGTAAACGCGCCGGAGCCGCGCCGCCATGATCACGCCCGAAAGCGGGGCCATGCGCTGCGCCCGATTGCGGGATCTGCCCGCGACCTCCCTGCGGCGTTCGGGCGGTCTGGTTCTGTAGCTCCGCAGATCGCGGCGGCAAGGAGTGTCGATGTCCTCGTTCGGCTCTGGGCTCGATCGGCTCGTTGGCTTCGCCTCGGCCAGCCATTGGCGAGCCTGCCTGCTTCTGGTCCTGCTTTCGCTCGGCGCCTTCCTGCCGGGTTTTTCCAGCTTGCAGCCATTCGACCGCGACGAGCCGCGCTTCGCCCAGGCCAGCAAGCAGATGCTGGAGACCCGCGACTTCGTCGATATCCGCTTTCAGGATGAAGCCCGCCACAAGAAGCCGGTCGGTATCTACTGGCTGCAATCGGCCACTGTCAGCGCCGGCGAGGCGCTGGGCGTGCCGGCGGCACGCACCACGATCTGGCTCTATCGCCTGCCATCGCTGATCGGCGCGGTCGCGACCGTGCTGCTGACCTACTGGGCGCTGCTCGCCTTCGTCGGTGCGCGCCTCGCGCTGCTCGGCGGCGCGCTGATGGCCGCCGCCGTGCTGCTCGGCGTCGAGGCCCGGATCGCCAAGACCGATGCGGTTTTGGCCGCCTGCGCCGTCGCGACAATGGGTGCGCTTGCCCGGACCTGGCTCGACTGGACGCGCTCGCTTGCCTTCGTGCCGAGCCGCCATAACTGGCTGGTGTTCTGGGGGGCGACGGCGCTCGCCTTGCTGATCAAGGGGCCAATAGTGCCAATGGTCTGGGGGCTAGCGGCGCTGGTGCTGAGCATCAGGGAGCGCTCCCTGCGCTGGTTCGCGCCGCTGCGGCCCAAGGCCGGCCTGCTGCTCTGCCTTATCGTCGTGCTGCCCTGGTTCATCGCCATCGCGCTGAAGAGCGGCGGCGAGTTCTTCGCCGAGAGCGTTGGCAAGGACATGCTCGGCAAGGTCGGCGAGGGGCAGGAGAAGCATTGGGGGCCGCCGGGTCTCTACCTCCTGCTGTTCTTCGGAACCTATTGGCCGTCGGCCGCGATCGCCGCCATGGCCGTGCCGTTCGCCTGGGTCCGGCGCCGCGAGCCGCAGATCCTCTTCCTGATCGCCTGGATCGTGCCGTCCTGGCTGGTCTTCGAGGCGGTGCCGACCAAGCTGCCGCATTACGTCCTGCCGCTTTACCCGGCGATCACGGCGCTGTTGCTGCTCGCGATGATCAATGGCGGCATCGACCGTTTCCGGCGCGGCGCGAGCCTCACGGCCGCGCTCGTCGTGCTGGTGCCGGCGGCGCTGGTCGGCGTCATCCTCTACGGCAACTGGACGCTCGACCGCACGCTGCCCTGGCTCGCCTTGCCGGTCCTGGCGCTGGCGCTGTTCTTCGCTTTCCTCGGCTTCCTTGCCTTCCAGCGCGGCGAAACCGAGGGCGCGCTCTGGCGTGGCGTGATCGCGAGCCTGCTGCTCAGCGCCGGTGTCTTCGGCCTCGCCGCGCCGAGCCTGCGCTCGCTGCAATTGTCGCCGCGGCTGGCGGAGGCGGTGCGCTCGGTCGGCTGCGCCGCGCCCAAGGTCATGACCGTCGGCTATCGCGAGCCCAGCCTCGTCTTCCTCGTCGGCACCGATCTCGCGATGGGCTATGACGGCGCTGCTGCCGCCGCCTTCCTGCGCGAGCCCGGCTGCCGTGTCGCGCTGGTCGAGCAGCGCGTCTCCCAGGGCTTCGCCGAAGGCATCGCCGGAATTTCGCCGGCGCCGCGCCTCGCCACCACGATCCAGGGCTTCAACCTCAATGGCGGCAAGCGCCTCTCGATCAGCGTCTATGTCCGCGACTGATCGGCGCTTGCCCCGTGGCGTCGCTTGACGCAGTTTGCGCCCGTAACTGCAGAAAGACCCGTTTCCGTGACCGAATCCGTGCCTTCCGCCGGCCCGCCGCGCCTCAGCATCGTCGTTCCCGTGCGCAACGAGGCGGGCAATATCGCGCCGCTGGTCGGCGACATCGAGGACGCCTGCAGCGCGATCGCGCCGTTCGAGGTGATCTATGTCGATGACGGCTCGAGCGACGGCACGGCCGCGGCGCTCGCCGAACTCGCTGGGAGCAGGCCCTGGCTGCGCATCGTCCGCCATGCTCAGTCCTGCGGTCAGTCGGCCGCCGTTCGCAGCGGGGTCCGGGTGGCAACGGCGCAGATCGTCGCGACGCTCGACGGGGACGGCCAGAACGACCCGTCCTTCCTGCCGGCGATGCTGGCACAGCTCGAAGCGGCCGGGCCCGGCGTCGGCCTGATCCAGGGGCAGCGCGTCGGCCGCAAGGACACCGGTTTCAAGCGCTTCCAGTCGCGCATCGCCAACAAGGTCCGCGGCGCCGTGCTGAAGGATGCGACCCGCGACACCGGCTGCGGGCTGAAATGCTTCCGCCGCGAAGCCTATCTCGCTTTGCCCTATTTCGATGCGCTGCATCGCTTCATGCCGGCGCTGGTCGTGCGTGAGGGCTATGCTGTCGCCCATCATGACGTGCGTGACCGCCAGCGCCTGACCGGCGTCTCGAATTACGGCTTCTTCGACCGGCTCTGGGTCGGCATGCTAGACCTGATGGGCGTATGGTGGCTGATCAGGCGCCGGAAGCGGGTGCCGCAGATCGTAGCGGAGGCGCGCTGATGCTCGTCGACCTGCAGAACATGATCGGGGACTATTTCCACGACGTCTTCGTCAACAATGTCGACTGGTGGGTGCTGCTCGGCGTCGTCGCGCAGGGCCTCTTCACCATGCGCTTCGTGGTGCAGTGGATCGCCAGCGAGAAGGCGCAGCGCTCTGTCGTGCCGATGACCTTCTGGTGGTTCTCGATCGGCGGCGGCACGCTGCTGCTCGTCTACGCGCTCTACCGGCGCGACCCCGTCTTCATCCTCGGGCAGGGATTCGGCGTCTTCGTCTACCTGCGCAATCTGCAGTTCATCCTGCGGGCCAAGGCGCGCGGCGAGGATACCAACTCCGGACCGGGCTGAGCGGCGCGCTCAGTACTCATCCGCGCCGAAGCCGTGGCGCGCCATCATGGCGCGTTGCCACTCGCTGCCCAGAAGTCTGACGAGCGCATCGTCGAAGCGCTGGCGCAGTGCCGCGCTTGACCTGCCGAAGGCGAAGGCGCCACTGGCGGGCGCTCCGTCGCTGGCGGTGACGACTGCAAGCGACGGATCCGGCCGGCGGGCGAGATGGCCGCGATGCGCCATGGCGACGCTGGCATAGGCGTCGGCCCGGCCATCGCTGACCGCCTGCACGGCTTCCTCCTGTGTCGCCACCCGCAGAATTTTCTCCGGCGCGATGCCGGCGCGCAGGCCAGCCTGCTCCTGCACCTGCCCGCCGACGACCACCAGCCGGGCATTGGCGCTCGCCACCGCCCGATAGCTCTTCAATCGCCCTTGGTCGCCCGAGCGCACCAGCAGTCCGTCAGCGAGCGACCAGACCGGCCGGCTGAAATCGACGATCGCCTGCCGCTCCGGGGTGATGAAGAGCGTCGTCGTGAGCGTCCAGCGGCCGGAGGTGAGGCCCGGCAGCAGCTCGGCGAAGGTGGTGAGCCGTGCCTCGAAGCTGGTGACGCCGAGCGCGCTGAGCGTCGCGGCCACGAGCTCGACGTCGCTGCCCGCGGCTCCGCCGCCCTGGCCGGGGTAGCAGAAAGGCGGCTCGTCGAGATAGGCGAAGACCACCGGGCCGGGCGGCATCGGCGTATCGGGCCTCAGGCGGCCGCTCGCAGCCGTGCGAAGCCGGCGTCGAGGTCCTCCTTGAGGTCCTCGAGGTCTTCCAGCCCGATATGCAGCCGGATCGTCGGCCCGGCGAAGCCAGGCTTGGTGGCCGTGCGGTAGGCCGTGCAGTCGAAGGGCAGGACGAGGCTTTCATAGCCGCCCCAGGACGCGCCCATGCCGAACAGGGAGAGCCCGTCCAGCATCGCGCCGACCGCCTTGGTCGGGACCGGCTTGAGTTCGATCGCGAACAGCGAGGAGGCGCCGGTGAAGTCGCGCTTCCAGATCGCGTGGCCGGGATCGCTCGGCAGGGCAGGGTGCAGCACACGCGCCACTTCCGGACGCGCCGCGAGCCAGTTCGCCATCTCGATGCCGGCCGGCATCTGCTCCTTCAGGCGAATGTGCATGGTGCGGATGCCGCGCAGGGTCAGGAAGGCATCCTCCGGCGCGATGATCACGCCGAGCGTCTCCCAGGCCTCGCGCAGGCGCTTATAGAGCTCCGGCGTCCGCGCCGAGACCGTGCCGATCAGCACGTCGGAATGGCCGGCATAGTACTTCGTCCCGGCCTGGACCGAGAGGTCGACGCCGAACTTGTGGGAATCGAAGAAGAGCGGCGTCGCCCAGGTATTATCCATCAGGACCAGCACGTCGCGGGCATGGGCCGCCTCGACGATGGCCGGGATGTCCTGCATCTCGAAGGTCTGCGAGCCCGGCGCCTCGGTCCAGACCGCCTTGGTGTTGGGCTTGAACAGCCCGGCGATGCCGGCGCCGATGGCGGGGTCGTAATAGGTGACCTCGACGCCCATGCGCTTCAGCATCTTGTCGCAGAAGATCCTGGTCGGCCGATAGACGCTGTCCGTCACCAGAAGGTGATCGCCGGAGGAGAGCACGGCCAGCATCGGCAAGGTGCAGGCGAGCAGCCCGGAGGGGCAGACTACGGTGCCGGCGCCGCCCTCCATCGTGTTCAGCGCCGCCAGCAGCGCGTCGATCGTCGGGTTGCCCTGCGTGCCATAGGTGTAGCGCGCCTTGCGGACCATGAAGTCTTCCATGTTCGGATAGACGACGGTCGACCCCCGGACGATAGGCGGATTGACGAAGCCATAGGAATCGGCCGGATCGCGGCCGGCAAGGACAAGGCGGGTCTTCTCGCGCAGGCGCGAGAATTCGGGCGAAGACAGCTTTTTCATGGGATCTCGGCCGGGCCGCGGGGCAGGAACGGGGCAGGAATCGGAGGCGGCCACACTTGACCACCCCCTGAAACTCGCATGTGATGTTTGAGGTGAAAAGAGGCAGGCGCGCAGGGGAGCCGTTGCTTGACGCTCATGGGTCGCTCTGGCAATCGACCGACGCCGGACACCACTCAGGAGTTGTGCATCAAACGGGACAACCAAGTCGCGACGATGCCAGGTTACCGGCACATTCCCGTCGGCAGTTGCCGGTGGGGAAACCAATGGGAGAGAGTACTATGAAAAAGATCATGGCAGCCGCGGTCGCCGGGCTGGGCCTGGCGTTCGCCGCGACGACGGCGCAGGCGCAGGCGCCGCAGACCCTGGCCCAGGTGAAGAGCCGCAATACCTTGAACTGCGGCTCCAATACGGGCCTTGCCGGCTTCGGTCTGCCGGATGCCCAGGGCAATTGGGTCGGCCTCGACGTAGACCTCTGCCGGGCGATCTCGGCGACGATCTTCAACGATCCGACCAAGATCAAGTTCATCCCGCTTTCCGCCAAGGACCGCTTCACCGCGCTGCAGTCCGGCGAAGTCGACGTGCTCGTCCGCAATTCGACCTGGACGATGTCGCGCGACACCGCCCTCGGCCTGCTCTTCACCGGCGTGAACTACTATGACGGCCAGGGCTTCATGGTCCGCAAGAAGCTCGGCGTCACCTCGGCGCTGCAGCTCTCCGGCGCCTCGGTCTGCACCCAGCAGGGCACCACGACCGAGCTCAACCTCGCCGACTTCTTCCGCGCCAACAACCTGAAGTACGAGGTCGTCGCCTTCGCCACCTCGGACGAGACGGTCAAGGCCTACGACTCCGGGCGCTGCGACGCCTTCACCACCGACGCCTCCGGCCTCTATGCCGAGCGCCTGAAGCTGACCGCGCCGGACGACCACATGGTCCTGCCGGAGATCATCTCGAAGGAGCCCCTCGGACCGGCGACGCGCAATAACGACGCGCAGTGGTTCAACCTGGTGAAGTGGGTGCACTTCGCCATGGTGAATGCCGAGGAGCTCGGCGTGACCAAGGCCAATGTCGACGAGATGCTGAAGTCGCCGAATCCGGAGATCAAGCGCCTGCTCGGCACCGAGGGCAAGTTCGGCGAGGCCATCGGCCTGACGCCCGACTGGGCCTACCGGATCATCAAGCACGTCGGCAATTACGGCGAGAGCTTCGAGAAGAATGTCGGCCAGGGCTCGCTGCTGAAGATCGCGCGCGGCCAGAACGCGCTCTGGACCAAGGGCGGCCTGCAATACGCCCCGCCGGTGCGTTGATTTGATCGGGGCGGCCGCTTCGGCGGTCGCCCCTTTCTTACCTCCAGAAGCGCTGGAAAAGCTGGTTTGCGCGGGCCGGGTGGGCCGGTTTTTGCCAGTCGACAGAGAACGGGCCGAACCCGTTCCACGAGACAGGGGAAAGGCATGATCAGAATCATCGGCGCGGCGCTACTCGTCGTCGCCAGCGTATTCGGCACTGCGCATGCGCAGGCGCCCCGGACTCTCGATCAGGTCAAGAGCCGCGGCGCCCTGAACTGCGGTGCCAATCCGGGCCTGATCGGCTTCGGCGCTCCCGACGCGCAGGGCAACTGGAGCGGGCTCGACGTCGAATATTGCCGCGCCATCGCCGCCGCGATCTTCGGCGACGCCTCCAAGGTCAAGTTCATCCCGCTCTCGGCCAATGACCGCTTCAAGGCGCTGCTGGCCGGCGAGGTCGACGTACTGATCCGCAATTCGACCTGGACGATCTCGAACGACACCCCGCCCGGACTGCTCTTCGTCGGCGTGAACTATTTCGACGGCCAGGGGATCATGGTCCGCCGTAAGCTCGGCGTCACCTCGGTGATGCAGCTCTCCGGCGCCTCGATCTGCGCGCAGCGCGGCACCACGACCGAGCTCAACCTCGCCGACTTCTTCCGCGTCAACAAGCTGAAGTACAAGGTCGTCTCCTTCGATACCGGCGCCGAGACGATCAAGGCCTATGACGCCGGCCGTTGCGACGCCTTCACCACGGATGCCTCATCGCTCTACGCCGAGCGGCTCAAGCTGACGGCGCCGGATGACCACATGGTGCTGCTGGAAATCATCTCGAAGGAGCCGCTCGGCCCGCTGACGCGCGACAACGACTCGCAATGGTTCAAGCTGGTGAGATGGGTTCACTTCGCCATGCTGAACGGCGAAGAACTCGGTGTCACCAAGGCGAATGTCGACCAAATGCTGAAGTCGGAGAATCCCGAGATCAAGCGCCTGCTCGGCACCGACGGCGCGTTCGGCGAGGGCCTCGGCTTGACCAAGGACTGGGCCTACCGGATCATCAAGCATGTCGGCAATTACGGCGAGAGCTTCGAGCGCACCGTCGGCAATCGCTCGGTATTGAAGATGATGCGCGGCCAGAACGCGCTTTGGACAAGTGGTGGCCTGCAGTACGCGCCGCCGATCCGGTGAGCTGAGACGGGAGCGGACACGCCAGATTCGTACGCTCCACACGCCTTTCTCGTTGCTGCCAGGAAAGGAGACCGGGCGGACCGGGGGCTGGTCCGGGACTTGCTAGCTAACCGAGAACGGGCAGGAACCCGTTCCGAAAACAGGGGACAGCAAGATGAAGAAGCTCATGGGCGCGGCGCTCATCGCCGCCGCCGGCGTGATGGGAGTCTCTGCAGCACAGGCGCAGGGCGGCGGTGTTCTGGCCCAGGTGAAGAGCAAGGGAACGCTTACCTGTGGCGTCGGCCCCGGTCTCGCCGGTTTCGGAATGCCCGACGCGCAAGGCAACTGGAACGGGCTCGACGTCGACCTCTGCCGTGCCATCGCCGCGGCGATCTTCAACGACCCTTCCAAGGTCAAGTTCATTCCGCTCTCGTCGAAGGACCGCTTCACGGCGCTGCAATCGGGCGAGGTGGACCTGCTCTCGCGCAACACGACCTGGACGATGTCGCGCGACACCTCGCTCGGCCTCAACTTCGCGGGCGTCAACTATTATGACGGCCAGGGCTTCATGGTCCGCAAGAAGCTCGGCGTCGACTCGGCGATGAAGCTCGAAGGCGCGTCCGTGTGCACGCAGCAGGGCACCACGACCGAGCTGAACCTTGCCGACTTCTTCCGCACCAACAAGATGAAGTACGAGGTCGTCGCCTTCGCCACCAATGACGAGACGGTCAAGGCCTATGAATCCGGACGCTGCGACGCCTTCACCACGGACGCGTCGGGGCTCTATGCCGAGCGCCTGAAGCTCAGCGTTCCCGCCGATCACATCGTGCTGCCCGAGATCATTTCGAAGGAGCCGCTCGGGCCGGTCGTCCGCCATGGCGACGATCTCTGGCTCGATGTCGTCAAATGGACGTATAATGCCATGCTGAATGCCGAGGAGCTCGGCATCACCAAGGCCAATGTCGACGACATGCTGAAATCGGAAAACCCCGAGATCAAGCGCCTGGTCGGCACCGAAGGCAAGTTCGGCGAGGCCATCGGCCTGACCAATGACTGGGCCTACCGGATCGTCAAGCATATCGGCAATTACGGCGAGAGCTTCGAGCGCAATGTCGGCATGGGCTCGCTGCTGAAGATCGCGCGCGGCCAGAATGCGCTCTGGACCAAGGGCGGCCTGCAATACGCGCCGCCTATTCGCTGAACTTTAGCGGCGTGCGGCTTTCGGGCCGCGCGCCGTCCACCTTGTCTCCGCATGGGTGAGCCGCACAAAAATGGCCGCGATCGGTCTTTCGAAGGATCGATTCCGGACCTCGGCCGCCAGATTTGAAAAGGGCGTCAGACGTGTCCACGATTTCCACGGAGCCGGTCCGACCGGGCAGAGCATCGCTTCTCTACGACCCCAAGATCAGGGGGTATGTCTATCAGCTGGCCTTGCTCGCCGTCGTCGGCTTTCTGATCTACTCCGCCGCGTCCAACGCCATCGAGAACCTGCGGGCGCAGAAGATCGCCTCGGGCTTCGGCTTCTGGCACAACGCCTCGGGCTTCGACGTCAACCAGAAGCTGATCCCCTATGATGCCTCGACCGGCACCTATGGCCGGGCCTTCTATGTCGGCTTGCTCAACACGCTGCTCGTCGCCGCGATCGGCATCGTGCTCTCGACCTTCCTCGGCTTCTTCGTCGGCGTCGCTCGGCTCTCGACCAACTGGGTCGTGGCGAAGATCGCGATGGTCTATGTCGAGGTCATCCGCAATCTGCCGCTGCTGCTGCAATTGTTCTTCTGGTACAATGCGGTGCTGAAACCGCTGCCCAATCCGCGCCAGTCGATCCAGCTGCCGGCGGGGGCACTGCTCAACAATCGCGGCCTCTACATTCCCGATCCGCATCTCGGCCCCGGCGGCAGCCTGATCGTCTGGGCCTTCCTGCTCGGTATCGTCGCAACGCTGGTCTTCCGTCATTGGGCCCACAAGCAGCAGGCGGCGACCGGCAAGCAGTATCCGATCGGGCTGGTTGCGCTCGGCCTGATCGTGCTCCTGCCGCTGGCGGTCTATTTCGTCACCGGGCGCCCGGTCTCCTTCGTCTATCCGGAGCTCGCCGGCTTCAACCTGCGCGGCGGCATCCAGATCTTCCCCGAGTTCGTGGCGCTGCTGCTCGGCCTGACCACCTATACGGCCGGCTTCATCGCCGAGGTCGTGCGCGCCGGCATCCTCGCTGTCTCCAAGGGCCAGACCGAAGCGGCCAATGCGCTCGGCCTCAGGGCCGGGCCGACGCTCAAGCTCGTGGTGATCCCGCAAGCGATGCGCGTGATCATCCCGCCGCTGACCTCGAACTACCTCAACCTGACCAAGAACTCCTCGCTCGCGGTCGCGATCGGCTATCCCGATCTCGTCCAGGTCTTCACCGGGACGGTGCTGAACCAGACCGGCCAGGCGGTCGAGGTCGTCGCCATCACCATGGCGGTGTACCTCACGATCTCGCTGGTGACGTCGCTGTTCATGAATATCTACAACCGGCGCATGGCGCTGGTCGAACGGTGAGGGCGCCCCGATGACCGATGCAACCACCGAACTGGCGCCCTACGCCTTCGTCCGCAAGGAAACCCTCGAACAGCAGGCGGCGCCGCTTTCCGTCGCCGGGCCACTGGCCTGGGTTCGCAACAACCTGTTCTCCGGACCGGTGAACACGCTGCTGACGCTGCTCTGCGTCTACATCGTCGTGGTCTCGGTGCCGGAGCTCGTCCGCTTCTACTTCATCGACGCGGTCTGGACCGGTGCCAATCGCGATGCCTGCCTCGCCGAAAAGGTCGGCCGGCCGGTCGGGGCCTGCTGGGCCTATGTCGGCGACCGCCTGCAGTACTTCATCTACGGCTCCTATCCGATCAGCGAGCGTTGGCGGGTCAACATCGTCTTCGCCCTGTTCGCGATAGGCGTGGTCTGGATGCTCTGGAACCAGGCTCCGAAGAAGAAGCTCGGCCTGTTCTACTTCTTCGTGCTGATGCCGATCGCCGCCTATGTGCTGCTCCTCGGCGGGGCTGGCGCCGAGCGCCTGCTGCGCAACGGCCTGATCGTGTCGCTGGTGCTCGCGGCGATCTATGTCGTGCTCTCCTTCGTCCCGCAGCTGGTCGGCTCCTATCTCGGAGCGGCCAACCTCGCCGTGGTCCGGGAGGCTTCGCCGCTGAAGCGCTTCTCCGGCCCCAAGCAGCTGGTGCTGTTCGCGCTGGTCGTTTTCGTGCTGCTCGGCCTGCTGGCGAGCTCGATCGGCCTGCCGCGCGTCGATACCGGCCTCTGGGGCGGCATGACGGTCACCTTCCTGATCGCGGCGGTGGGCATCGTCTTCTCGCTGCCCTTCGGCATCCTGCTCGCTTTGGGCCGGCGCTCGAAGCTGCCGATCATCCAGCTGCTCTCGGTGATCTTCATCGAGTTCGTGCGCGGCGTGCCGCTGATCACCGTGCTGTTCATGGCCAACACCATGCTGCCGCTGTTCGTGCCGCAGGAATGGTCGCCGGACCGGCTGCTGCGGCCGCTGGTCGGCGTCGCCATGTTCGCCGCCGCCTACATGGCGGAGGTGATCCGCGGCGGCCTGCAGGCGATGCCCAAGGGCCAGTACGAGGGCGCGATGTCGCTCGGACTCGGCTATTGGAGCATGATGCGGCTGATCATCCTGCCGCAGGCACTGCGGATCGTGATCCCGGGCATCGTCAACACCTTCATCGGGCTGTTCAAGGATACGACGCTGGTCACCATCGTCGGCATCTTCGACTTCCTGCGCACCATCGAGGCGACCCTGGTCGACCCGACCTGGGCGACACCGACCACCCGCGCGACCGGCTATGCCTTCGCTGCGATCTTTTATTTCCTGTGCTGTTGGGGCATGTCTCGCTATTCGATCTCGGTCGAGAAGCGGCTTGCCGCCGGCCAGAAGCGTTGAGGAGGACCAGAAACATGGCCATGGCAGAGACCAAGACCAGCGCCGCGCGCCCCGCCGCCCTGAAGCAAACCTCGCTGAACACGGCGACGGCGGTCGAGATGATCGGCGTCAACAAGTGGTATGGCGAGTTCCACGTGCTGCGCGACATCAACCTCAAGGTCGGTCGCGGCGAGAAGCTGGTGATCTGCGGCCCGTCCGGCTCGGGCAAGTCGACGATGATCCGCTGCATCAATCGGCTGGAGGAGCACCAGAAGGGCCAGATCATCGTCGACGGCACCGAGCTGACCAACGATCTCAAGAAGATCGACGAGATCCGCCGCGACGTCGGCATGGTCTTCCAGCACTTCAACCTGTTCCCGCATCTGACGATCCTCGAGAACCTGACGCTGGCGCCGATCTGGGTGCGCAAGATGCCGAAGAAGGATGCCGAGGAGATCGCGATGCACTATCTGCGCCGGGTCAAGATCCCGGAGCAGGCGGCCAAGTACCCGGGCCAGCTCTCGGGCGGCCAGCAGCAGCGCGTCGCGATCGCCCGCTCGCTCTGCATGAGCCCGAAGATCATGCTGTTCGACGAGCCGACCTCGGCGCTCGACCCGGAAATGGTCAAGGAGGTGCTCGACACCATGGTCTCGCTCGCCGACGAGGGCATGACCATGCTCTGCGTCACCCACGAAATGGGCTTCGCCCGCCAGGTCGCCGACCGGGTGATCTTCATGGACGCCGGCCAGATCGTCGAGATGAACGAGCCGAACGAGTTCTTCAAGAACCCGCAGCACGAGCGCACCAAGCTCTTCCTCAGCCAGATCCTGCACTGAGGTCGTCCATTTCCGACTTCAGCTCGGCTTTCGAGAGCGGCGTCCGCACAAGCGGGCGCCGTTTTTAGTCATGGCGGCGGTCGGGCGCGCCGCTTGGATCTGCGTTCACGATCGGTTCAAAAATTCTTGCCCATGGTCGCACCAAGTCCGCGGCAGCGTTATCGGCTGCCGCCGTGTTTGGAGAAAGACCATGAAGCGCATCATCCCCGCCCTCGTCGCGGTTCTGCTGGCCGGCGGCGGCGCCTATGCCCAGAGCCTGAACATCGGGCCGGGCGGCATCACGGTCGACCCGCGCACCCCGCATGAGCGCGCGATGGATCGCGAGATTCGGCGCGAGGAGAGGGCGCGCGAAATCCGTCGCGAAGAGCGCGCCCGCGAGCGCGAAGCCTATGAGCGCCGGCGCGATTGGGAGCGTCGTCGCGACTGGCGCGACGGCCGCCGGGGCGAGCGCTGCCGGACCATCACCACCACCGAGGAGACCCGCCGCGGCGCGGTGCGCCGCACAACCCGCATCTGTGATTGAGCGGGTTTTCCGGACGGCATCGGGCCGGCGCTAATCGCGCCGGCCTTTTTCGTTCCGGGCCCGTTCAAGGCCTACGCGGAACTTTTTGGCGATTTTCCCGTTGTTTGCCCCGAAAGCGGAGGAAAACGTCATGAAACTTCTTCTCAGTACGCTCGCCGTCGGTCTGATGCTCGGCACTGCGAGCGCGAGCGCCCAGTCCGTCAACATCGGTCCCGGCGGCGTCACCGTCGATCCCCGCAGCCCGCGTGAGCGCGCGATCGACCGGGATATTCGCCGCGAGGAGCGCTGGCGCGAGCGCGATCGTTATGAGCGCCGCCGCGACTGGCGAGCCGAGCGCGGACGCGATTGCCGGACTGTGACCGAGACCCGCGAGACCCCGCGCGGCGAGGTCAGGCGCACGACACGCGTCTGCGACTGACCACGCGAAATTCCACAGCAGGAATCGAAAGGCCCGTCCCGTGGCAACGGGGCGGGCCTCGCTCTTGTAGGTCTGCTGCGCGGTGCGGGTTACTTCGCGTCGCGCGCCTTCA
This sequence comes from Allobosea rubneri, assembly GCF_032464875.1. Lineage (NCBI taxonomy): Bacteria > Pseudomonadati > Pseudomonadota > Alphaproteobacteria > Hyphomicrobiales > Alloboseaceae > Allobosea > Allobosea rubneri. The sequence goes on along the minus strand of NZ_JAWDID010000005.1, from coordinate 152,172 downwards.
CGGCCGTGCCCGGAAAATCGGAGAACAGCCCGTCGATGCCGAGCGCAAGGAACGCCTTGTACTCGGCCGCCGGATCGCCCTTGAAGTCGGAGGCGAGGCGCTTGGGTTCGCTGCGGAAGGTCCAGGTGTGGACGAAGAGGCCCGCGGCGTGCGCGTCCTTGACGACATTGGTCGGCGCAATCAGCACCCGGTCCTGTTCGTCGATCTTGCCGTCGCCATTCAGGTCCTTCGGCTTGCCGTCGTCGCCGATCACCTGCTTGCCCGCCAGAATATAGGGCTTCCAGGGGCCGACACCATCGGCATAGGTCTTGATCTCCTTCAGACCCTCGGCGGTGACGAGATCCTTGAAGGTGCGCTTGTCGCCGGTGACGACGAAGTCGTAGGGCTTGTCGAAGGGGGCGGCGAGCACGATGCCGCCGTCCTTGTCGACATCGTCGGCATCGACCAGCTGGACGAGGCGCAATTGCGTCTTGCCGCGCAGATATTTGAGATTGGCGGTCTCGAAGCTCTGGATGATCGCCGGCGAGCTCTTCTCGGTCCAGCCGGCGGCCTTGAGCTGGTCGAGCAGGCGGTCCTCGAGCGGCAAGCCGATCGCGGCATGGAAGATCGGGTGCTTGGTCTCCGGATAGATCCCGATGGTGCGGCCGGTCCGGGCGCTCTCGGCCTTGGCGAGGTCGATCACCTGCTGCAGGGTCGGAATCTCGAACTTGCCGTTATGCGACTGGTCGCGATCGGCGAAGGCCTGCTTGGCGCGCAGGGTCTTGAGTTCGGCGAGGGTGAAGTCGCCGGCGAACCAGTCATTGGTGTCGACGCCATCGACCTTCCTTACGGTCTTGCGCGCGGCGAATTCCGGCCGGGTCGAGACGTCGGTGGTGCCCGACAGCATCGGCTCGTGTCGCGCCACCAGCACCCCGTCCTTGGTCGCGACCAGGTCCGGCTCGATGAAGTCGGCGCCCTGTTCGATCGCGAGCTTGTAGGCTTCCAGCGTGTGCTCGGGCAGGGTGCCGCTGGCGCCGCGATGGGCGACGATCAGCGCCGGCTTGCCGTCGAGCGTCGGAGCCTGGGCGAGGGCGGCTGGCGCCCCCAAAGCGAGGGCGAATATGGCCAGCAGCGAGGCCGAATGCAGCAAAGGCTTCATGACGATCCGATCCTTGGTCGCAAAATCAGGCGGCAAGCGTGGTCGGTCGATATGACAGCGCTTTGAAGGCGGCGCTCTTGTTATTGGGGCGCCGGTGTCCGGCGCCCATTCCGTCGAATATCAGCGCCGGCCGCTTTCCAGCTTGGTCTTGGCATCGACCGGCTTGGCCGGCGGCGGGGTCAGATCCTGCTGCTGGGTGGCGCAGGCGGCGAGCGAAAGGCAGAACAGGCCGGCGAGGGCAAGGCGGGTAAGCTTGGTCATTGACGGCGTCCCGAAGCTGGGTTGGCGTTGCGTAAGCTATTGTGTCGTCTTTCTGCTTGTGGAACGACGGCGTCAAGAGCCCCTAGCCCAGTTCAGAATCGGTCGAGATCGCGCACGATCCGACAGGCATAATCCCAGGAAGCCGGACATGACTCCCGCCGCCCGCATCAGCGCCGCCATCGAGGTCCTGGCCGATCTGATCCAGCGCCGCCGGCCCGCCGCCGATGCCTTGAAGGATTGGGGCCTGGCCCGCCGCTTCGCCGGCTCGAAGGATCGCGCTGCCGTCGCCTCGCTGGTCTACGACGCGCTGCGGCGCCGGGCGTCATCCGCCCACGCGCTCGGCGAGGAGACGCCGCGGGCGCTGGTGCTCGGCATGCTGGTCAGCCAGCGCGGACTTCGGCCCGACGAGATCGCCGCGCTGTTCAACGGCCAGAACCATGCGCCCGCGCCCCTGACCGAGTTCGAGGTCGCCGGGCTCGCCACCTTCGATCTCTCGGCTGCGCCGGGCTGGGTCCGGGCCGACGTTCCCGAATGGCTCTGGCCCTCCTTCGTCGAGGCCTTCGCCGAACATGCCGTCGCAGAAGGTGAGGGGCTTTCGGCGCGCGCACCCGTCGACATCCGCACCAACCGCCTGAAGACCGGGCGCGACGCGCTGCGCGCGGCACTGTCGCATCTGCAGCCGGAAATGGGCGCCTGGTCGCCGGATGCGCTGCGCTTCCAGCCCGGCCCCGACGGGCGTGGACCGACCCTTCAGAGCGAGCCCGCCTTTTTCGCCGGCGAGTTCGAGATCCAGGACGAGGGCTCGCAGCTCGTTGCTGCACTGGCCGGTGTGAAGCCCGGCGACACCGTGATCGATCTCTGTGCCGGCGCCGGCGGCAAGACCCTGGCACTCGCTGCCCTGATGGGCAATGAGGGCCGCATCTTCGCGACCGATCTCGACAGTCGCCGGCTCTCGCCGCTCCACGACCGGCTGACGCGCTCCGGCGCGAGCAATGTCGAAGTGCGCGTGCCGCGCAGCCGTGGCCATGACGCGCTCTCCGATCTCGCCGGCACCGCCGATCTCGTGCTGGTCGACGCCCCTTGCACGGGCTCCGGCACCTGGCGGCGCAATCCCGATGCCAAATGGCGCGTGCGCCCCGGCGCGCTCGCCGAGCGGATCAGGGAACAGGCCGAGGTGCTGGATCGCGCTGCCGGTCTGGTCAGGCCGGGCGGGCGGATCGCCTACATCACCTGCTCGGTCCTGCCCGAGGAGAACGATGTGGCGGTCGAGGCATTCCTGGAGCGCCATCCCGGCTTCGCCTTGGTCCCGATGCGCGACCTGCTAAGCGCTGGCGAGGTCGATTACGGCCTGCTCGCCCGTTTCGCGACGCAGAGCGGGCTGCAATTGTCGCCGGCGCGGACCGGGACGGACGGGTTCTATCTGAGCTGCCTCGCGGCGCCGGGCTGAGCTGCTCGCTGGGCCGTTGCGCGCTCGCCCGCGATGGCGTAACCGAGCGCGATGAGCGCCCAGCCCCAAAACCCCGTCCACGACTCCATCCTCATCATCGACTTCGGCAGTCAGGTGACGCAGCTGATCGCGCGTCGCGTGCGCGAGATCGGCGTGTATTGCGAGATCGCCCCGTTCCAGTCGGCTTCCGAGGCCTTCGCCCGGATGAAGCCGAAGGGCGTGATCTTCTCCGGTGGCCCCGCCTCGGTGCCGGACGCGAATTCGCCGCGCGCGCCGCAGGAGGTCTTCTCCTCCGGCCTGCCGGTCCTCGGCATCTGCTATGGCCAGCAGACCATGGCCCACCAGCTCGGCGGCAAGGTCGAGGGCGGCCACGCCGCCGAATTCGGCCGCGCCGATGTCGAGATCGTCACGCCTTCGGCGCTGTTCGCAGGCATCTGGGAGCAGGGCGGGCGCTATCCGGTCTGGATGAGCCATGGCGACCGGGTCACGCAGCTCCCGGCCGGCTTCAGCGTGAAGGCCACCTCCGAGAACGCGCCCTATGCGGTGGCGAGCGACGAGGATCGCCGCTTCTACTCGACCATGTTCCACCCCGAGGTCGTGCACACCCCGGACGGGGCGAAGCTGCTGCGCAACTTCGTCGTCGACATCTGCGGCTGCAAGCCCGACTGGAGCATGTCGGCCTATCGCGCCGAGATGCAGAAGAAGATCCGTGATCAGGTCGGCAAGGGCCGGGTGATCTGCGGGCTCTCCGGCGGTGTCGACTCGGCCGTCGCCGCGGTGCTGATCCACGAGGCGATCGGCGACCAGCTGACCTGCGTCTTCGTCGATCACGGTCTGATGCGGATGAACGAAGCCGAGGAGGTCGTTCGCCTCTTCCGTGACCACTACAACATCCCGCTGGTTCATGTTGAAGCCGAAGAGCTTTTCCTCTCCGAACTCGCCAAGTGCGGTTCCGATCCCGAGGCCAAGCGCAAGACCATCGGCCGGCTCTTCATCGACGTCTTCGACGCCGAGGCCGCCAAGCTCGGCGGCGCCGACTTCCTCGCCCAGGGCACGCTCTATCCAGACGTGATCGAGAGCGTCTCGTTCTCCGGCGGACCTTCGGTGACGATCAAGAGCCACCACAATGTCGGCGGCCTGCCCGAGCGGATGAAGATGAAGCTCGTCGAGCCGCTGCGCGAGCTATTTAAGGACGAGGTCCGCGTGCTCGGCCGCGAGCTTGGCCTGCCCGAGGCCTTCGTCGGCCGCCACCCCTTCCCGGGACCTGGCCTCGCCATCCGCTGCCCGGGCGAGATCACCAAGGAGAAGCTCGACATCCTGCGCAAGGCCGATGCGATCTATCTCGAGGAGATCCGCAAGGCCGGGCTCTACGACGTGATCTGGCAGGCTTTTGCCGTGCTGCTGCCGGTGCGCACTGTCGGCGTGATGGGCGACTACCGCACCTACGACCATGTCTGCGCGCTACGCGCCGTCACCTCGGTCGACGGCATGACGGCGGATTTCTACCCCTACGACATGGCCTTCCTCGGCCGCACCGCGACCCGCATCATCAACGAGGTCAAGGGCATCAACCGGGTGGTCTACGACGTGACGAGCAAGCCGCCCGGCACGATCGAGTGGGAGTGACCCGGTAGAGCCGACAGATCTCCGGAGGGGCGTCGAAGTTGTCGGCGCCCTTTTTTTGGGCCGACGCGCCCGAAACGGAGACGCGCCGCTACCCGGCGTGTCAGCACTTTGCCTCCCGAAGCGCGGTCGCGAGCTTGCTGACTGCGGCCTCGATCTCGTTCGGCGCATAGGCGGCAAAGCCCATCAGGAAGCCGGGCTGGCCGTGGCCGGCCGCGTGGAGCGACGACAGTCCCAGCAGCGCGATCCCTGCGCGTCGCGCTGCGTCGACGGCAGCGCGCTCGGACAGGCCGGGATGCAGCAGGCAGGGCATCTGCAGCCCGCCGGCAGGCACCTGCGCCTCGGCGATGCCATCCAGATGCTTGCCGACGAGGCCGGCCAGCAGACCAAGGCGCTCGGCGTAGATGCCGCGCATGGCGCGGACATGCGCGCCGAAATGCCCGCCTTCCATGAAACGGGCGAGCGTCATCTGCGCCAGCGGCGCCGAATGTCCGTCGAGCAGCGTGCGCGCCACCGTCATCGGCTCGATCAGCTCGCGCGGCAGCACGGCATAACCGATCCGAAGGCCCGGAAAGAGCGATTTCGTGAAGGTGCCGATATAGATGGTCCGCTCATGCGGATCGAGCCCCTGCACGCAGGCCGTCGGCTTGCCGGCATAGTGGAACTCGCTGTCGTAATCGTCCTCGATGATCCAGGCCTGATGGCGGGCGGCCCATTCGATCAGCGCTAGGCGGCGGTCGAGCGACAGCGTTGCGCCGGTGGGAAACTGGTGCGAGGGCGTGAGGAACACGGCCCTGGCCCGGCGCGGCTCTGAGACGATCTGCTCGACCAGCAGGCCTTGGTGGTCCAGTTGGATCGGGACGCACTCCAGCCCGGCGGCATCGAACGCCTTGCGCGCGCCGTAATAGACGGGGTCCTCGATGAAGATGCGCTCGCCGGCATCGAGCAGCACGCTCGCGCACAGTGCCAGCGCCTGCTGCGAGCTGGTCAGGATCAGAACCCGGTCGGCCGTGGCATGAGCCCCGCGCTCGAGGTTCACATAATCGGCTATCGCCCGCCGCAGCGGCTCGACGCCCTGCGGGTCGCCATGCAGCAACGCCGCGGTGCCGACCTCCTTTAGCACCTGCCGCTCCAGGCGTTCCCAGAGTCGGAGGGGAAAGCTGCGCGTCTCCGGTATCCCGGGTGCGAAGGGCCGCGGCGACAGGAGCTCGCGAACGCCGCCGCTGCGGAACATCGACTCGCCGCGCCGGCTGAGGTTTGGTGCCTGGCTGCGGAAGGCCGTGTCGCGCGAGGCGTGACGACGACTGGACGCCAGCTCCGTCGCTTCAGCCACGAAGCTGCCGCTGCCGACGCGCCGCTCGATGAAGCCCTCGGCATGAAGCTGTGCGTAGGCGGTCTCGATCGTGTCGCGCGACAGGCCGAGCGATTTTGCGAGGGCGCGCGAGGCGGGCAGCGGCTTCCCGCGCCCGAGGGCGCCGTCGAGGATGAGCTGGCGGATCGCGCGCTGGATTCTGGCATGCAGCGGGAGCGCGGCATGGGCGGGATGGGCCAGCCAGGCTTTCACTGTCTCCAGTTGGGAATGCTTGAACAAATGGTCTGGATCTCTGCCGGAAAGTGGCTGGGATTGTCAGACCATTGATCGGCTAGTTGTCAACGCGCCCCGCAGCGACTGCGCCCATCTCTCGGAAGACCTGTCACGACCATGCCGTCCGGTTTCGCGCCATCCAGCCGCCTCAACGATCTCGCGCATCCCGTCGTCGCGGGGCTGATCTCGGTGATCGTCAACTATGGCGGCACCTTCATCCTGGTCTTCCAGGCCGCCAAGCTCGCCGGCCTCAGCCCTGAGCTGACTGCCTCCTGGGTCTGGTCGGTCTCGATAGGCGTCGGGCTGACGGGCCTTGTCCTGAGCTGGCGCTATCGCGAGCCGATCATCACCGCCTGGTCGACGCCGGCGGCGGCCTTCCTCGTCACCGCGCTCGCGACCACGCCCTATGCCGAGGCGGTGGGGGCCTACATGATCTCCGCGGCAGCCTTCGTCGCGCTCGGCCTGTCGGGCTGGTTCGACAAGGTCATCCGCCTGATCCCGCCCGGAATTGCGTCCGGCCTGCTGGCCGGCATCCTGCTGCAATTCGGTATCGGCGCCTTCGGCGGCGCAAGCGTCGATCCGCTGCTGGTCGGGCTCTTGATCCTCACCTATCTCGCCCTGAAGAGATGGTCGCCGCGCTATGCCGTGGTCGGCATCCTCGTTCTCGGGCTCGCCTTCCTGCTGGTGCAGGGCAGGGTGGACCTGTCGGGCCTGCGGCTTCAGCTCGCGGCGCCGGTCTTCACCATGCCGGAGTTCTCGCTGAACGCGCTGCTCAGCGTCGCGCTGCCGCTGTTCCTGATCACCCTGACCGGCCAGTATATGCCGGGGATGCTGGTCCTGCGGAACGATGGCTTCAAGACCAGCGCCGATCCGATCGTCACCGTGACCGGCCTCGGTTCGCTGCTGATGGCGCCCTTCGGCTCCCACGCTTTCAACCTCGCCGCGATCACGGCGGCGATCGCCACCGGCAAGGAGGCTCATGAGGAGCCCGCGAGGCGCTGGATCGCCGGCATCGCCGCCGGCTGCCTCTACGTGCTGGTCGGGGTGTTCGGCGTCACGCTCGCGGCAGTATTCATGGCATTCCCCGCGACCTTCATCACGACGCTCGCCGGCCTTGCTTTGCTCGGCACGATCGGCGGCAGCCTGGCGGCGGCGCTGGCCGACCCGGCCTCCCGCGAAGCGGCGCTGATCACCTTCCTGGCCTCGGCCGCCAACATCCAGTTGCTCGGCATCGGCGGCGCGTTCTGGGGCCTGCTGATCGGCCTCGCCGCCTACGCCGTCCTGAACGGCCACCTGCCGCGCCGCGCGCGCAGCGTTGTGGTCGCGAGCGGCGGGGCCGGGAAGTGAGGGCGGTCACGCTCGCCGCCGGGCCGCTCTGCGGCAGTGCCGGACGGTCTTAGCGAGGCCGCCGCACGACCCTGAGCACGCCGATCTTGCCGCCGCCGCAGTAGAAGCGGTCGCCGCCATCGGCCTCGAGACCCGAGACGCCGGTGCCGGCCGGCATGTCGAGCCGTTCCAGCACCGCCCCGGTTTGCGGATCGACGCGCCGGAGCTCGCTCTCGTCGTTTTCCCAGGTGCCGTGCCAGAGTTCGCCATGGCTCCAGGTCACGCCGGTGACGAAGCGGTTCGACTCGATGGTGCGCAGGATGGCGCCGGTTTCCGGGTCGATCTGGTGGATCTTGCGGTCGCGATGCTGGCCGACCCAGAGCGTGCCCTCCGCCCAGGCCAGCCCGGAATTGCCGCTGCCCGGTGCCGGGATCGTATTCAGAACCGTGCCCGTCTGCGGGTCGATCTTCTGGATGCGGTCCTCGGCGATCTGGAACAGGTTCTGGCCGTCGAAGGCGGTGCCGGCATCCGCGGCGACATCGAGCGAGCGTTCCGTCTTTCCGCTCTCGGGATCGAGCGCGTTCAGCCTGCCGTCGGTCGCGAACCAGACATGCCGGCCGTCATAGGAGACGCCGTGAACGCCGTCGACGCCGGGGAAGGGGCCGTATTCGCGGATGATCTCGGCTGCTGATCGTTTCATGGCGCGGCTCCGGAACGGGGCGGGGGCTTGCGGATCTGGTTGTCGTAATCCCTTCTAGCTGCCCGGCGGCGGGGCCGGGAGTAACAAGACTGTCGGGAAGCCGGGCACTGGCGGCGTCACCCAGCGGCGCGCCGGCCCGCGGCCGAAGGATTGGACCCGGCCTGCCGAGGCGAGGGCGTCGAGGGCGCGCTGCACGCTGCGCGAGCTCGTCCCGAGCGCGAGCGCGAGCCCCGAGCTCGACCACGCCTCGCCATCCGCGAGCAGGGCCAGGAGTGTCGCATGCCGTTCCTCGACCGGCGGCGCCAGAACCACGATGCCGGAGGCGCGATGCGGCAGGAGGGCGAAACCGTCGGCGGTGGCGCTGATCTCGGCGAGCCCCCGAAGCGCGGCGCGCAACCGCCCGATCTCGACCCGCAGCCGGGCGCGATGCGATTCATCGGCCTCCTTCGCCCGGAACGCCCGCGCGACCAGTGCGTTGCGGGAGACGTCGCCGGGCCAGGCTTCCGCAAGGGCGCGCGCGAGCGCGAACAGCACCGGCCGGGTGGCGAGCGCAACTATCGCATCGGCGGTCCGCACGCTGTTCCGGCAGGCGTCGATGATCAGCGCGCCCGTTGCGGGAAGTCTCTCGACCTCCTCCAGCAGGAGCAGCCTGGCCCCGCCGCGCGCGATCAGGCGCGCAGCCGGGGCGCGCAGCAGAGCCGTCGCGCTTTCGACCTCGGCGACCAGCGCCTCGATGCCGGAGTGACGCGCGGCGCGCGCGGCCTGCGCCAGGGCCGTGCGGGCGACCTGCGTCCGCAGCCGCCTGATCGCGATGCCGGCGATGACGAGTTCGTGCGCCGCCCGCAGGGCCGGCGGCAAGGGGGACGGGTCGATTTCGGCGAGCGTCTGCTCCGCCTCGTCGAGCCGGCCGATCAGCACGAGGCGCCGCACCGAAAGATGCCGGGCATGGGCGGCGTTCAGCCGGTCGCCGCGCCGCTCCAGCGTCGCCCGCGCCGCTTCGAGGCTCTTGGCAGGCCAGCCGAGATCGCGCGAGACCAGGGCGATCTCGGCCTCGGCGACAATGCACCTTGCGCGGGCCACCGCTTCCCTCGGGCCGAAGCCGCGCGCCGCCTTCTGCAGCAAGGCTTTGGCGCGGGCAAAGTCGCCGAGCCGGGCCATGGCGATGCCGCGCAGGGCCAGTGCCGGAGGGTCTTCGCGCAGCGCGACGCGGTTCAGCACTCCGAGCAGATCGCCCGCCGCCAGCGCACGCGCCGCGGCCGTGATCATCGAGTCCATTCAGATCCCGCCAAACTTGTCACTCCCACCGTCTCACGGCCGGCGACTACCAACAAGGCGACGCCGCACCGCCACGAAAACCCGCGGCGGTGGACAGGCGACGACAGGAGACGAGACCGATGACGATGCATCAGACCGGTTCCCGCGACGAATGGCTCGCAGCCCGCATTGCGCTGCTCGAGAAGGAAAAGGAGCTGACGCGGCTCAGCGACGAGCTCGCCCGGCAGCGCCAGCAACTACCCTGGGTCCGTATCGACAAGGCGTTCCGCTTCGAGACCGAGGAGGGCACGGCCTCGCTGGCCGATCTGTTCCGCGGGCGCTCGCAGCTCCTTGTCTACCACTTCATGTTCGGGCCCGATTACAAGGCGGGCTGCCCGTCCTGCTCGGCGATCGCCGACGGCTTCAACGGCATCACGGTGCATCTCGCCAACCACGACGTGACGCTGACGGCGGTGTCGCGGGCGCCGCTGGCCAGGCTCCTCGCCTACCGTGAGCGCATGGGCTGGCGCTTCCCCTGGGCCTCGTGCTCGGACGGCGCCTTCAATTTCGACTTCAACGTCTCCTTCACCGAGCAGCAGCAGCGCGACGGCTCGATCGAGTACAACTTCCAGCGCGAGCCGGCCTTCGTATGGCGTTCGCGTCTGGAGGGCGACAGCGCCTCGGTCACTGAGCGCTTCGCCGCCACGACTGGCACCGATGTGGCGAGCTATACTCGCGAGCGGCCGGGAGTGAGCGCCTTCATCATCGAGGATGGCGTCGTCTATCACACCTATTCGACCTATGCGCGCGGCGTCGACGGCATCTGGAGCATGTATCCCTGGCTCGACCGGGCTCCCAAGGGCCGCAACGAGGCGAACGGCCCTTGGTGGCGTCGTCATGACGAATACGGCCAGAGCTGAGGCGGCCATGGCGAGCCGTCCCGATTTCGCCGGTGTCGCATCTCTCCGCGCGGCGGACTGGCTGGCCTTGGCCGCTGCGCCGACCTTCGCTGCCATGGGCCTGCTCACCCTGGTCTTCGAGAACGGCGCGCCGACGCTGCCTTGCGCCGCCATGCCGGGCGCCGCGCCGATGAACGGCATGGCCGCGATGTACCTGCTGATGAGCGTCTTCCATCTGGCGCCCTGGCTCAGGCTGGCCGCCGGCCTGAGTTCAAGCACCTCGGCCTGATGCCGGCAGCAAGGCGGGCGCGCTCGCCTTGCTGAAAATTCGCCTGCCGGCGCCAGGTTCTTGTTCTTTTGTTCTCTATATGTTCTAATTCATCGTGGGGGCGCATCCGAGGAGAGGCGCATGTTCATGGTCGAACCGGGCGGGTATTCCCGCCACCAGCCTATCAATAACTATTTCTTCGCGATCGTGCCGACCGCCGAGGCGGGCAGGGAGATCGACCGCATCGCCGACGGTTTCCGGCGATTGCACGATCTCCGCGGTTCGATCATCGGTACCGGCCGCTACCATATCTCGCTCTGCGGTGTCGGAGGGCCCGGTCCGGCGCCGGACGAGGTGCTGTCCAAGCTGCAGGCCATCGGCGACCAGGTTCGTTGCCAGCCATTCGATGTCGGCTTCGACCATGCGGTGAGTTTCAGCCAGGGCGCGCGCAAACGGCCTCTCGTCCTCGCCAACAGCGAGGGCTTGCCGGCGCTGGGCTGGCTTCAGGCCGGACTCAGGCGCGCGATGGCAGCCTGTGAACTCCAGGCGAAGAGCCAGTTCAATCCGCATCTGACCATGCTCTATGACGAGCAGATCGTGCTGGAGACCGGAATTCGGCCGCTGCGCTGGACGGTGCACGACTTCGTGCTGATCCAGAGCGTCAATGGCGAAAAACGGCATCGCCATCTGGCGCGCTGGCCGCTGGGCGGCGGGTAAGCGTGCCCGCGTTCTTCAGGCGCTCTCCGCTGCCTCCGGCGCCGTGCGCGGGACGGTGCGCAGCACTTCCGCCCGGATGCCGCCTTGGGCGAGGCGCTCGCGGCCGCTCATGCCCTCGATCTCGAAGACGAAGAGCGCCGTGTCGCAACGGCCGCCGAGCCGGCGGATCAGCCGCGCCGTCGCTAGCGCCGTACCGCCCGAGATCAGGCAGTCGTCGACGATCGCGACATGGCGGCCCGCCAGCCCGGCGCCTTTCGAGATCACGACACCTTCGCCGAGTTCGTAGTTCGCGATGATGCTGCGCATCACCTCGTTGCGCAGCGAATCGACCTTGCGGATGTCGATGAAGCCGAGGCCGTTGCGATAGGCCAGCGCTCCGGCGAGGCCGAGCCCACCGATGTCGATGCCGGCGAGCACCTCGACATCGGCCGGTATCCGCGACGCGAGCGCATCGACGATGGGGCGCGTCCGGGCCGCATCGCTGGTTGCGATGGAGAGGTCGGGGAAATCCACCCCGGCAGCCGGATGGTTCTTCCAGGAGCGGAACGGAATATCGAGCTCGTCGTCGCGCTTCGCGGCCTGTTGCAGCTGATCGATCATGACGCGTCCATGCGATTCTCCGCCCGCCCGATACATGCCATCGTTGCCGATCGGATGACGGAACGCGAGAGACGGCTGCTTGTCCGCGCTATTCGGCCCGATCAGCGCGCCTGGCATGCCGATACCCTGTAGCGCGCCCGCTTGATCTCGTATGGCCGCCATGCCAACCCCGCGCCGACAGCAATCGAGGACAGGCGCGACGATGGTTACGCTCTACGGCATCAAGAACTGCGACACGATGAAGAAGGCCTGGAGCTGGCTCGACGCGAACAAGGTCCCCTACGCCTTCCACGATTATCGTGTCTCCGGCATCGACAAGACGAGCCTCGAGGCCTGGTGCCGCGAGCTCGGCTGGGAAAAGGTGCTCAATAAGGCCAGCACCACCTTCCGGGCCCTGCCCGAGGCGGAGAAGCAGGGGCTCGATGCCGGGAAGGCAGTTGCTCTGATGCTGGCACAGCCGACCATGATCAAGCGCCCGGTGCTCGATCTCGGCGAACGTCGCCTGCTCGGCTTCAAGCCGGACGCCTACGCGGCGGCTTTCGCCACCAAGGCCTGACGCGGCAAGCCGTTCGGCGGCGCCGGAACGTCCGGTCGGCGTCGGCTGCACTTCCTTCGCCGGCCCGGCTGGGCTAGGCCGGCGAAATGACAACCGATTTCAGCTTCCATCTGCTCGGCCGCGATGGTGCGGCGCGCACCGGCGAGGTCCGGATGCCGCGCGGCGTGATCCGCACCCCCGCCTTCATGCCGGTCGGCACGGCCGCGACCGTCAAGGGCATGTATCCGGAGCAGGTCAAGGCGCTCGGCGCCGACGTCGTGCTCGGCAACACCTACCATCTGATGCTGCGCCCGGGTGCGGAGCGCGTCGCCAAGCTCGGCGGGCTGCACAAGTTCATGAACTGGCCGCATCCGATCCTGACCGATTCCGGCGGGTTCCAGGTGATGTCGCTCGCCAATCTGCGCAAGCTGACCGAGGAGGGCGTGACCTTCCGGTCCCATATCGACGGCTCCAAGCACGTGCTGACGCCGGAGCGCTCGGTCGAGATCCAGAACCTGCTCGGTTCCGACATCGTGATGCAGCTCGACGAGTGCGTCGCCCTGCCTTGCGAGCACAAGGTCGCCGAGAAGGCGATGCGGCTTTCGCTGCGCTGGGCCGAGCGCTGCAAGGCGGCCTTCGGCACGCAGCCGGGCAGGGCCCTGTTCGGGATCGTCCAGGGCGGCGACGTGCCCGCTCTGCGCGTCGAGAGCGCCCGCGAGCTCGCGGCCATGGACCTCAAGGGCTACGCCATCGGCGGGCTAGCGGTCGGCGAGCCGCAGGAGGTGATGCTGGCGATGATCGAGACGGTCGAGCCGCACATGCCGCAGGAGAAGCCGCGCTATCTGATGGGCGTCGGCACGCCAGACGACATCGTCGAGGCGGTTCGCCGCGGCGTCGACATGTTCGATTGCGTGATGCCGACCCGGGCCGGGCGCCATGGCCAGATCTTCACCCGCTTCGGCCGAATGAACCTGAAGAACGCCAAGCATGCCGAGGACACGAGGCCGATCGATCCGCAATCGAGCTGCCCGGCGGCGAACACCTATTCGCGCGCCTATCTCCATCACCTCGTCAAGGCCGAGGAAATGCTCGGCAAGATGCTGCTGACCTGGATCAACCTCGCCTATTACCAGGATCTGATGGCGGGGCTGCGCGCCGCGATCGCGGCTGGGCGTCTCGACGATTTCATCGCCGAGACCAAGCAGGGCTGGGAGCGGGGCGAACCGGCGTGATCGAGCCCTGGCTCGGCCTGCTGCTCATGAAGATGGCGGTCGCGGCCGCCATCGTCGTCAGCTGTTCGCTGCTCGCCGAGCGGTCGGGGCCGCTGCTCGCGGCGATGATCGCGACGCTGCCTATCTCGGCCGGGCCGGTCTATGTCTTCCTGGCGCTCGATCACGATGCGGCGTTCATCGCCGGCAGCGTGCTCGGCAGCATGAATTCCAATCTCGCCAATGCCGGGCTGTCGCTGGTTTACGTCCTGCTTGCGCAGCGCTTCGGCACGGTCATCTGCCTCGCGGCGGCCTTGCTGACCTGGCTACTGATCGTCAGCGCCCTGCAGAGGCTGGCATGGCCGTTCGTCGTCGCATTGGCGGTGACGCCGATCGTCTTCCTGACCTTGCACCGTATCGTTCACCCGTACCTCGCGGCGCGTCCGGCGATCACGCCGCGGCGGCCATGGTATGCGATCCCCTTGCGCGCCGCTGCGGTCGCGATGCTGGCGGGAACGGTCACCACCATCAGCGCCCGCGTCGGTCCGGCCTGGTCGGGCGTTCTGGCGACCTTTCCGATCGTTCTGTCGAGCCTGATCGCGATCCTGCAGCCGCGCATCGGCGGGCCGGCCAGCGCAGCGGTGATCGCCAACGGTGTCCTCGGCCTGCTCGGCTTCGGCTTCGCGCTCGCGCTGGTCCATGTCACGGCGGTGCCGCTCGGTTCCTGGGCGGCGCTGAGCCTCGGCCTGCTGGTCTGTATCCTGTGGAATCTCGGCCTGATGGCGCTGGCGCGCATTTCGGTCGGCCGGAAGCGGCCGAACGGATAGAGCTCGCGCGGGCTCCGGGCGAATGCCCTAGCGCGCCGGGCGCCGCCATGAGGCGATGAACAATCCGCCGATAATCATGGCGATGCCGCCGATCTGGAGGCCGCTCGGGATTTCGCCGAGCATGGGAATGGCGAGCAGCGTGCCGACGACGGGGATCATCGGCGGGAAGCGCCCGGCGACCGAGGGACCGAGCACCGGCGTCGACCAGCTCCAGATCCACAGCCCGACGATGACGTTGAGCACGCCCTGATTGATCGCGTGCGCCAGCAGCACCCACCAGGGCGCCACGTCGAAGCCGCGGAAATAGAAGGCGAAGTAGATCGGCAGATAGGCCATCGACAGCACGGACACGACCGCGGTCGCCTTCAGCGCATCGACACGCCAGAGCTGGATCAGCAAGGGGTAGCCGCCCCAGATCAGTCCGACCCCGAGGAAGCAGAGATCGCCGAAGACGATGCCCGGATTGGCATAGGCGGTGCCGGCGATGCCGAGGCAGGCGAGGCCGATGAGCACGGCCGCGACACCGAGCACGAGCTGCCGGGTCAGTACCGCGCCGAACAGGACGACGCTGCCGACGATCCCGATCACCGTGACGGTGCCGGGGCCGATCACCGCGCCATGCGCCGCCGGGGCGTAGGTCAGCCCGGTCATGAGCAGGAAACTCATCGGGAAGCCGCTCATCACCGCCAGGACGAGGCCGCGCCCCCAGCCGAGCCCGGCGCAATCGCGCAGTCCCCCGGCCATCATGAAGCTGGGCAGCAACAGGAAGCCGGCGGTCACGAAGCGCAGCGCCAGCATGTCGTGCGAGGAGAGGCCGTTCAGCACCGCATGGCGGCTGACGACGAAATTGGCCCCGAAGATCAGCATGGCAACGGCCATGCCGACAAAGGCGAGCTTGCGACGCCGGCGCAAACGCTCGTCCGAAAGGGGCACGGTCTGATGCATGCTCCGGCTTAGCGCCGGAGCATGGTCTTCGTTAGTGGGTTTGCCGCATGGGCCGTGCGCGCCGCTGGCGCTGCAGCGCACAAGAAACCGTCAGGCGAGCGCCTTCAGGGCTGAACGACCGGCATAGATCGCCTGGTCGCCGAGCTCCTCCTCGATGCGCAGGAGCTGGTTGTACTTCGCCGTCCGGTCGGAACGGGCGAGCGAGCCGGTCTTGATCTGCCCGCAATTCGTCGCGACCGAGAGGTCGGCGATGGTCGAATCCTCGGTCTCGCCCGAGCGATGCGACATCACCGCGGTGTAGCCGGCGCGCTGGGCCATCTCGACGGCGGCAAGGGTCTCGGTCAGCGTGCCGATCTGGTTGACCTTGACCAGGATCGAGTTGGCGGTCTTCGTCTTGATGCCCTGCGACAGGCGGGTGACGTTGGTGACGAAGAGGTCGTCGCCGACGAGCTGGCACTTGGAGCCGACGAGATCGGTCAGCGCCTTCCAGCCCTCCCAGTCATCCTCGGCCATGCCGTCCTCGATCGAGACGATCGGATAGCTGCCGACGAGCTTGGCGAGGTACTTGGCCTGTGCCTTCGGATCGCGGGTTTTGCGTTCACCCGCATAGACATAGGCGCCGTCCTTGAAGAACTCGGTCGCGGCGCAGTCGAGCGCCAGCGCGATGTCCTCGCCCGGCTTGTAGCCGGCCTTCTCGACCGCCTGCATGACGAAATCGAGCGCCGCTTCCGCCGACTTGATGTTGGGGGCGAAGCCGCCCTCGTCGCCGACATTGGTGTTGTGGCCGGCGTCGTGCAGCGCCTTCTTCAGCGTGTGGAAGATCTCCGCGCCCATGCGCAGGCCTTCGGCGAAGGAGGCGGCGCCGATCGGCATCACCATGAATTCCTGGAAGTCGATCGGGTTGTCGGCATGGGCGCCGCCATTGACGATGTTCATCATCGGCACGGGCAGGACGCGGGCCTGGGTGCCGCCGACATAGCGGTAGAGCGGCAGGCCGGAGGCGTCGGCGGCGGCCTTGGCGACGGCGAGCGAGACGCCGAGGATCGCATTGGCGCCGAGCTTGCTCTTGTTGGGCGTGCCGTCGAGATCGATCATCGCCTCGTCGATGGCGACCTGGTCCTCGGCGTCCATGGCGACGAGCGCTTCGGCGATGGTGATGTTGACGGCCTCGACCGCCTTCTGCACGCCCTTGCCGAGATAGCGGCTCTTGTCGCCGTCGCGCAGCTCGACCGCCTCATGCGCGCCGGTCGAGGCGCCCGACGGGACGGCGGCGCGGCCCATCGAGCCGTCCTCGAGGATGACGTCGACCTCGACCGTCGGGTTGCCGCGGGAATCGAGGATCTGGCGGCCGATGATGTCGATGATCGCGGTCATGGCTGGCTCCGGAGAAGAGGCGGGAACGGATGGATGCCGCGCTTCTAGACATAAGGAGCGGCGACGGGAAGGGGCGGTGGCGTTTGCGGGGTGTCGGCGATACAAGCCGCGCTTGAAAAGAACCGGACGCCGCTTGCCGGCGCTGTCACTGAAACATCCCCGATCTCTAGCGGCGCGTTCTTTCGAGCGTTCCTCGGGATGCGGGATGGATGTCGATTGGAGCGACCATGACCCTCGATGCCTCGACCCTGCAGCTCGGCCAGGCGAGCGCCCTGCCGCAATCGCCGGAGGAAGCCCGCCTCGACCGCGTGCCGAACCCGCATGCCGGCACGGACTATCTCGCCCGCTTCACCTGCCCGGAATTCACCTCGATCTGCCCGGTCACCGGCCAGCCCGATTTCGGCATCCTGGTGATCGACTATCTGCCGGGTGATTGGCTGGTCGAGTCGAAGTCGCTGAAGCTCTATCTCGGCGCCTTCCGCAACCACGGCGCCTTCCACGAGGACTGCACCGTCAACATCGGCAAGACGCTGGTCGACCTGCTGCAGCCGAAGTGGTTCCGGATCGGCGGCTACTGGTATCCGCGCGGCGGCATCCCGATCGACGTGTTCTTCCAGACCGGCGAGCCGCCCAAGGGCCTGTGGCTGCCCGACCAGGGCGTGGCGCCCTATCGCGGGCGCTGAACCGTCGTCCTTCCGGGCCTTTCGACATGCGAAGGTCCGGAGGGAGGTCGGTCGTTCTCAGGTCCTGCTGCCTCCGAGCCGCAGGGCCCGCGGAACCAGGAGGCCGAGCAGTCCGACCGCCACGGCGAAGGACAGGATCGCGCCGCTGGTGCCGAACAGGTGCAGGGCCGTGCCCATCAGCAGCGGCCCGAGCGCATGCCCGCAGAACAGCGCGCAGGCGAACAGCGCCACCGCCGAGCCGCGAGCGCTCGGCGCGAGCTCGGTTGCCAGCGCCTGGAAGGTGCCGTGCATCAGGAAGAAGCCGAAGCCGCTCAGTGTGAAGATCGCGATCGCGCTCCACCAGGGCAGCATCGGCAGTGCGAACAGGCAGTAGGCCAGCGCCATCAGGGCACCGCCGGCCGTGGTCATCCGGGCCGGGCCGAGCCGCTCGACCAAAACCCGTGTCAGGATGCCGTAGACGATGCCGCCGAGGCCGGTGCCGGCGATGACGATGCCGGCCTGCGAGGGGCCGACCCCGGCCCGCTCGTGCAGAATCGCCGCGACATAGGGGGGCATGCCGAAGACCAGCGCGCCCTCGATGATGACGAGGCCGTAGAGCACCTTGGTCTGCGGGTTGGCGAAGACGGTGGCGTAGCGCGCCAGTGCGCCTGAAAAGCTCAGCTTCGGGCGCTGCGCGTCCGGCCGGGGCTTCAGCACGATCATCACGAGGACGCCGGCGATGGCGGCGAGCGCGCCGGCGACCAGGAAGACGCCGCGCCAGCCGATATGCGCAGCGATCAGGCCGGAGCAGGCCGCCCCCGCCATCTGGCCGACGATCATCAGCACGAGGAAGCGCCCGAGCTGGACTTGGCGCTCGGCCATCGGGGCCCGATCGCCGATCGCTGCCATCGCTGCGGGAATCACGCCGCCGGCGACGATGCCGGCTGCGGTGCGCATGATCGTCAGGGCATCGAAGGACCAAGCGAACGCTGCCGCTGCCGAGAGCGTGGCAAGCAGCAGCAGGCAGGTCGAAATGGTGCGCAGCTTGCCGAAGGAATCCGCCACCGGCCCGAGGAAGGGCTGGCCGACGGCATAGGCGAAGGAGAAGGTGGTCGCGATCGTAGCGACCTGCGGGATGCTGCGCGTAAACTCGTTCGCCAGCGTCGGAACCAGCGGATCGAGGACCCGCATGGTGAAAGTCGAGGCGAAGCCGCAGGCACCGAGGACGAGGATCAGCGCCTTGAGCGAGCCGGGGGCGGGCCGCGGCTGCGCCGCCTCAGCCATGGGTTGGCGCGGCCTGCGCGAGGCGCTTGGCGACGCGGTCGAACTCCTGCAGCTGGCTGATCAGAGCCGGGAATTCGCGCAGCGGCACCATGTTGGGGCCGTCGGACGGCGCCTTGTCCGGGTCGGGATGGGTCTCGATGAAGACGCCGGCGACGCCGACCGCCACCGCCGCGCGGGCCAGAACCGGCACGAATTCGCGTTGTCCGCCGGTCGAGGCGCCCTTGCCGCCGGGCTGCTGCACAGAATGGGTGGCGTCGAAGATCACCGGCGCGCCGATCTCGGACATGATCGGCAGGCTGCGCATGTCGGTGACCAGCGTGTTGTAGCCGAAGGAGGCGCCGCGCTCGGTCAGCATCACGTTCGGATTGCCGCTCTCCGTGACCTTGGCGGCGACGTTGACCATGTCCCAGGGCGCCAGGAACTGGCCCTTCTTGACGTTGACGATCTTGCCGGTCGCAGCGGCCGCGACGAGCAGGTCGGTCTGGCGGCAGAGGAAGGCGGGGATCTGCAGGACGTCGACGACTTCGGCGACGGCCGCGCATTGGCCGGCCTCGTGCACGTCGGTCAGCACCGGCAGGCCGGTGCGCTCGCGAATCTCGGCGAAGACGGGCAGGGCGGCTTCCAGTCCCATGCCGCGCTGGCCCTTGACGCTGGTGCGGTTGGCCTTGTCGAAGGAGGTCTTGAAGACGAGGCCGATGCCGAGCTTCTCGGAAGTTTCCTTCAGCGCCAGCGCGACTTCCAGCGCATGCTCTCGGCTTTCCATCTGGCAGGGGCCGGCGATCAGGGCGAGCGGCAGGGCGTTGCCGAAGCGGACCGGCTGGGCGAGATCGGCGCCGGCGGTGACGATGGCGTTGGCGCTCATGGCAATCTGATCCTGCTGTCGGGCGGGCCGATGGCCCTCGCGCCGGGCAGGGGATCGATCGGTCTGCCGCGGTCCGCGGTGCCACCCCTCCGACGCGCCCCGGCTCTAGGGCCTCGGCAGGTCGCAGGTCAAGCTGGCGCGGTCCGCGCTGCGCTCACGACAGCGCCAGATAGGCGGCCACCACCAGCATGCAGGCGCCGAAGACGATGCCCTGGACCCGGAGTGCGCCTGGCGAACGGAAGCGCCCGAGAATCACCTTGCCGCCATAGATCCAGGGGAAGTGACAGGCGATGCCGACCAGCAGGAAGGCCAGGGTGAACTGCCCCACCTGGGCCGTAGTCGAGCCGGCGGGATCAAGAAACTGCGAGAACATCACCGCGATCGTCGAATGGATCTTGGAGTTGAGCACGACCGCCAGGAAACCGTCGGCGAAGCTCAGCCTTGCCGGGTTCGCAGCTTCCGGCTCGGCCGCCGGTACCGAGCTGCGGATGAAGCTCCAGCCGAGATAGACGAGGTAGACGATGCCGCCCCATCTCAGCGCGAACTCGAACTCCGGGTGGCCCAGCAATGCCCGCCCGAGCCCCAAGCCGTAGAGAAAGCATAGAGCGACGTTCGCGGCCTCGAAGCCGGTCCAGAATGGCACGGTCCCGCCGACGCCGAAGCGTGCGCCGGCCGTCGCCAGCAAGGTGTTGCCCGGCCCCGGACTGAACACCATCGGAACAGCGAACCCCAGGAACAGCAGCCAGACATCCCAGGCGATCATCGTTCTCATCCACATTGGCGGGGAGCGCCGGGCAACACCTTGCTGACGCCGGCGGCGCGAATAGAGCTCGCTTCCAGGGGCCGGCAAAGCGAACTATCCTCACCCGCTCGATAAGCTGGGATCATCGAGCATGCGTCGTCTTCCGCCGCTCGGCGCACTGCGCGCCTTCGAGGCCGGCGCCCGTCATCTCAGCTTCACCCGGGCGGCGAACGAGCTCTGCGTGACGCAGGCGGCGATCAGCCATCAGGTGCGCCAGCTCGAGGACTGGCTGGGCGTGCGGTTGTTCGCGCGACGCGGGCACGCCCTGGCGCTGACGCCGGAGGGCGCGGCCTACCTGCCCGAGCTGACCGAGGCGCTGGACCGGATGGCCGCGGCGACGCAGCGCCTGCGCCGGCGCACGGACGGGCCCTTGCGCCTGACCGTGCTGCCATCCTTCGCCATGTGCTGGCTGGTGCCGCGTCTCGGCCGCTTTCGGGCTTTGCATCCGCAGATCGATCTCCGGCTGACGACAACGGCGGAGCTCTGGAACTTCGCGAATGAGGGCTTCGATCTCGCCATTCGTTCCGGTCTGGGCCGTTGGCAAGGGCTGCGGGCGGACCTGATCGCGCGCGAGAACCTGAGCCCGGTCTGCAGCCCGGACCTGGCCGCAGGCCCGCTGCCGCTGCGCGAGCCGGCCGATCTGCGAAACGCGACGCTGCTGCACGATACGCCGCGCTCCGGCTGGGCGCGCTGGCTCGCCCATGCCGGCATTACGGGTGTCGATGCCGGGGCCGGCATCGCCTTCGACGATGCCGGTCTGGTGCTGCAGGCGGCGGCCGAGGGGCAGGGCATCGCACTCGGACGGCTCACTCTGGCGGCCGCAGCCCTGCAGGCCGGGCGGCTCGTCCAGCCCTTCGAGACCGTGCTGCCGAACGATTACAGCTATTGGCTCGCCTATCCTCGGCTGGTGCTGGAGCGGCCGGAGGCCGTCGCGTTCAGGGACTGGCTTCTGGCCGAGGCGAGGAAGGGCGCAGCCTTCGAAAGCTCGCCCAATTGAGATTCAGCGATCCGGCTCGCAATCTGCCGGCGAAAGTGCTACCCGGCAGGGCAGCAAGCATTCCGAGGCGTTATGTCCGATATTTTCCGCGAGATCGACGAGGAGGTCCGCCGCGAGAAGGCGGCCGCCATCTGGAGCAAGTACAGCACCGTCTTCATCACCGTCGCCGTGATCGCGGTGGCCGGCGTTGCCGGTTGGCAGTTCTGGCAGCACCAGGAGCGGCAGAAGGCCGAGGCCGTCGGCGCGAAGTTCGAAACCGCGGTCCGCGCCGCCCGCGACGGCAATGGCAGCGAGGCCGAGTCGCTCCTGTCCGAGCTTTCGGCCAATGCGCCGGCCGGTTACCGCCAGCTCGCCCGCTTCCGCCTCGCCGGCGAAGTCGGCAAGCGCGATCCGGCGGCCGGCGCCGCGGCCTTCGATGCGCTCGCCAATGACGGCTCGCTCGATGCGAACTATCGCGATCTCGCCCGGCTGCGGGCCGGGTTGCTCCGTGTCGACCTCGTGCCTTATGCCGAACTGCGGAGCGCGCTCGAGCCGCTTGCGACGCCGACCGGCAACTGGCGCCATTCCGCCAGGGAGGCACTCGGCATCGCCGCGCTGAAGGGCAACCTCTTTGAGGATGCCGGTCGCTGGTTCGACGCCATCGTGACCGATGCCGACGCCCCGCCGGGACTGCGCCAGCGGGTCGAACTCTATCTCACTCTGGTACGCGGCGGCGTCGTCGAGACCAAGAACTGACGCCGAGCGCCGGTCCGTATCGGCCGGTGCCGGCCCAACTGGACGGATCATGACCGCGACCATCGCCATTGTCGGCCGCCCGAATGTCGGCAAGTCGACCCTGTTCAACCGGCTCGTCGGCAAGAAGCTGGCGCTGGTCGACGACCGGCCCGGCGTCACGCGCGACCGGCGCGAGGGCGAAGCCAGCCTCGGCCATCTGCGCTTTTCGGTGATCGACACCGCCGGCCTCGAGGAAGCCGACGAGAACACGCTCGCGGCCCGCATGCGGGCGCAGACTGAGACTGCGATCGAGCAGGCCGACGTCATCCTGTTCATGATCGACGCCAGGCTCGGCCTGACGCCGATGGACCAGGTTTTCGCCGATCTGGTGCGCCGCTCCGGCAAGCCCGTCATCCTGCTCGCCAACAAGGCGGAGGGGAACAAGGGCAAGGACGGCGTCATGGAGTCCTATTCGCTCGGTCTCGGCGACCCCGTGCCTTTTTCCGCCGAGCATGGCGAGGGCACCTCCGACCTGCTCGAAGCCCTGATGCCCTACGTCGCTGACGAGCCGGAGGAGGAGGACGAAGAGGAGGCCTGGGCCGATGCGCCCGCCGCGCTGGCGGACGATGAGGACGAGGGCGACGACCCCAACAAGCCGCTGCGCGTGACCATCATCGGCCGCCCCAATGCCGGCAAGTCGACCCTGGTCAACCGGATGATCGGGCAGGACCGCCTGCTGACGGGCCCGGAGGCCGGCATCACCCGCGACACCATCTCGGTCGACTGGGAATGGCGCGGCCGTCCGGTCCGGCTGTTCGACACGGCGGGCATGCGCAAGCGTGCCCGTATCGAGGAGAAGCTTGAGAAGCTCTCGGTTGCCGATGCGCTACGCGCCATCCGCTATGCCGAGGTTGTCGTCGTGCTGCTCGATTCGACGATCCCCTTCGAGAAGCAGGATCTGACGCTGGTCGACCTGACCGAGCGCGAAGGCCGCTGCGTCGTCATCGGCCTCAACAAATGGGACCTCGTCGCCGACAAGCAGGGCCTGCTCGCCGAGCTCAAGGAGAAGGCGCACCATCTCCTGGCGCAGGTCCGCGGCGTCGAGATCGTGCCGCTCTCCGGCCTTGCCGGCGAGGGCATCGACCGGCTGATGCAGGCGGTCTTCCGCGCTTATGGCGTCTGGAACCGCCGTGTCTCGACGGCGCGGATCAACCGTTGGCTCGAAGGCGTGCTCTCGGCCCATCCGCCGCCGGCCGTCGCCGGCCGCCGGATCAAGATCCGCTACATGACGCAGGCCAAGGCTCGCCCGCCGACCTTCGCGCTGTTCGGCAACCAGCTCGACCATCTGCCGGTGTCCTACACGCGCTATCTCGTCAACAATCTGCGCGACGCCTTCGAGCTGCCGGGCACGCCGATCCGGCTGCACACCCGCGGCGGCGACAATCCGTTCGACAAGAACAAGCGCTGATGGGGAGCGCGCCCGAGACGGTCAGCGCGCTTTTCCTCAGATCGGACGGCAAGGTCCTGCTCGGATTGCGCGCCTCCTGGAAGCGCGCCTGGGCGGACCATTGGGACGCAATCGGCGGGCGGGTCGAAGCCGGTGAGGGATTGGACGAAGCCTTGCTGCGCGAATGCGGCGAGGAGGTCGGGCTCGTGCCGACGAGCTATCGCCTGATGCTCTCCGCGCCGGAGTATTTCCCGGAGCGCAACGGCGCGGCGCTGCATCACATCTATGTGGTTTCGGCCTGGGACGGCGGCGAGGCGGAAAACCTCGGCGACGAGCACAGCGAGATCGCCTGGTTCTCGCTCGACGAAATGGCGGCCCTGCCGAACCTGACGGTGGCCGAGCTCATCGCGGTGGTGCGGGCGTACCGGGCGGCGCCGTAAGGGCGCGTCATGCTCGGGCTTGCCCCGAGCATCTCGTGACGAGAAAGGCGCCCTGTCGGCGAGAAAATCTCGGCTTTTCGCAACGCTCCTGCCGAGAATGACGGCCCTACGCAGGCATCTGCGGCGTCAGCACCTTCCCCTGCGGGAAATCGAAGATCTTGCCGGTCTCGCTCCAGTCGGGCGAGGCGAGCTTGACGAGATGCGGCGCCAGCTCCTCCGGCGTCCTCAGTGTCTGCGGATCCTCGCCGGGCATGGCCTCGGCGCGCATCCGCGTCCGCAGCGGGCCCGGATTGACCAGCATGACGCGCAGCGGGGTCGTCAGCGTCTCGTTGGCGTAGCTGCGTGCCATCGCTTCCAGAGCAGCCTTCGAGGCCGAATACGGCCCCCAATAGGCCATGCATTTATGTGCGGCGCCGGAGGAGAGCATGATCACCCGGCCCGCATCGGAGGCCTGCAGCGCGGGCTCGACCGATTTCAGCAGGCGCCAGTTGGCGGTGACGTTGATGTCGAAGACCTTCGCCCATTCCTTGGGGCTGGCATGGGTCAGCGGCGACAGCGGGCCGAGGATGCCGGCATTGGCCAGGAAGATGTCGAGCTTGCCCCAGCGCTGCAGCAGGGCCGGCCCCAGGCGCTCGATCGCGCCGGCATCGGCGAGGTCCGCCGGCACCAGCGTGGCGCTGCCGCCGACCGCCTGGATCGCGTCGTCGAGCTCCTCGAGCGCCCCCGTGGTGCGCGCCATCGCAACGACATGGGCGCCGGCTTCGGCATAGGCGATGGCCGCAGCACGGCCGATTCCGCGCGAGGCGCCGGTGACGAGCGCGACGCGCCCTTGCAAAGGCTTGGTCATGACAATCCGCCGAAGGTTCAGCCGGCTTCGGCCAGCAGCGACAATTTCTGCTTGGCGCTCTCGCCGATCACGTCGGTCAGCGAGGTCGGGTAGTCGCCGGTGAAGCAGTGATCGGTGAAGGCCGGCTTGGCCGGGTCGCGGCCGGGGTGCCCCATGGCGCGGTAGAGCCCGTCGACCGAGAGGAAAGCCAGCGAATCGGCGCCGACGAACTGGCGCATCTCCTCGAGCGTATGCGTCGCGGCGAGCAGCTTCTCGCGGTCGGGTGTGTCGATGCCGTAATAGTCGGGGTGGGTGATCGGCGGCGAGGAGATGCGGAAATGCACCTCGCGGGCTCCGGCCTCGCGCATCATCTTGACGATCTTGAACGAGGTCGTGCCGCGTACGATTGAATCGTCGACGAGGACGATACGCTTGCCGGCGACGACGCTGCGATTAGCCGAGTGCTTCAGGCGCACGCCGAGCTCGCGGACCTTCTGGGTCGGCTCGATGAAGGTGCGGCCGACATAGTGGTTGCGGATGATGCCGAGCTCGAACGGGATGCCGCTCGCCTGGGCATAGCCGAGCGCAGCCGGGACACCGGAGTCCGGCACCGGCACGATCACGTCGGCGTCGGCCGGCGACTCGGCTGCGAGCTGGGCACCCATGCGCTTGCGGCGCTCGTAGATGCTCTGGCCCTTCACGACGGAGTCGGGACGGGCAAAATAGATGTACTCGAAGATGCAGGGGCGCTCGGGCGCCGGCGGGAAGGGCTTGTGGCTCTCGATGCCCTGCTCGGAGATGACGATGACCTCGCCATTCTCGACTTCGCGCACGAACTTGGCGCCGATGATGTCGAGCGCGCAGGTCTCGGAGGCGAGGATCGGGCAGCCGTCGAGCTCGCCCAGCACCAGCGGCCGGATACCGAGCGGATCGCGCACGCCGATCAGCTTCTTGTTGGTGATGCCGACGAAGGCATAGGCGCCCTCGATCTGGCGGATCGCCTCGACGAGGCGGTCGATGAAGCGGCCCTTGCGGCTGCGCGCCACCAGATGCAGCAACACCTCGGTATCCGAGGTCGACTGATAGATCGCGCCGTCGCGGACGAGGTTGCGCCGCAGCGTTAGCGCATTGGTCAGGTTGCCGTTATGGGCGACCGCGAAGCCGCCGCCATGCAGCTCCGAGAAGAGCGGCTGGACATTGCGCAGGATGGTCTCGCCGGTGGTCGAGTAGCGCACATGGCCGATCGCCTGCGTGCCCTTGAGCTTGTCGATGACGCCTGCGTCCGAGAAGGCGTCCCCGACGAGGCCGAGGCGCCGCTCGGAATGGAAACGCTTGCCGTCGAAGGAGACGATGCCGGCCGCCTCCTGGCCGCGGTGCTGGAGCGCATGCAGGCCGAGCGCCGTCAGCGCCGCTGCATCGGCGTGCCCGAAGATGCCGAAGACGCCGCATTCCTCACGCAGACGGTCGGCATTCGGGTCGAACGCAGCCTCGCTATCGCGGATTTGGCTCATCTTTGGCTCCATCGGGAGGGGCTCTCCAGTCAGGGACGCGGTGCGGCCGGGGCGGTGGTTCCGGTCGGGCCGTTGGAATCGATCACGCGCTGCAGCGCCTGTCGGTCGGTCGCGCCCGGGGCCTGGGTGCGCCGCTGCGGATCGGTCGAAGGCGTGCCCGCCGGCGGGGTGCGCGGCTCCTCGGCCGGCGCCTCGGTCGGCTCGCCGCCGGTCTTGGGCTGAAGCAGCTTCTTGATGAACTCGGAATCGATGTCCTGCGGCAGCATGGTCAGCAGGCTGCGGCCGGTCTCTTCCAGAATCGGCTTCGAGCGGGAATCGCGCGCCCAGGCCGGCTGCATCTTCTCGGGAACGAGCGCGGTGAAGAAGAGATAGCCGACGACCGCCAGCAAAAGGCCGCGGCCGGCGCCGAAAACGAAGCCGAGAGTGCGGTCGAGCGCGCCGATGCGCGAATCGAGCACGAAGTCGGAGATCCGCGCCGTGATCAGCGAGACGATGATCAGCGTTGCCAGGAAGAGCCCGGCGATCACCACGACCAGCGCCACGGTCTTGTTCGGAATGTGCTGCTGGGCGATCGGCAGGAGTTGCGGATGGAATATCCACGCGACGACCGCCGCGGCCGCCCATGAGGCGATCGCGAGCACCTCGCGGGTAAGCCCGCGCACCGCCGCGAGCAAAGCGGAAACGAGAACCACGCCGATGACGACGAGATCGAGAAGGGTCACAGGCATGTCGGGGCCGCTTCGCTGAGAAACCGGGGCCAGCCCCCGAGAGATGGGGAGGCCATGCGGGTTTTGCTATACAAGTTCGCGTGTCGCACGTCACCCATGCAGTCGGCTCATTTTGCACTGCGAGAGCCGGGGCCGAGCAGGGGGTATCCAGAGTGAGCGGTGAACCGGTCTCGCCATGGTCGGACAGGGGCGCCTTACCGGTCGGCTTGCTGGGCGCGCTGGCCGGAACGCGCGCGCGGCGCCATTGCGGCGATCTCCGCGACGAGCTCGCCTACATGGCCGAGCCGCTTCAGCCCGAGGCCGCCACCATCGCCCGATTCGGCACCGCCTGCGGGCATGACCGCGCTGCCGAAGCCGAGCTTGGCAGCTTCGCGCAGCCGGGCCGCCGAGACCGAGACCGGGCGGATGGCGCCTGAAAGCGCGATCTCGCCGAAATAGACCGATCCCGCCGGCAGGATCGCGCCGGTCAGGGACGATACCAGCGCCGCCGCGACCGCGAGGTCTGCCGCCGGCTCGGCGACGCGCAGGCCGCCGGCGACGTTGAGATAGATATCGTGCTGGCCGAGCTTCAGCCCGCCATGCGTCTCCAGCACGGCGAGCACCATGGCGAGGCGGCTGTTCTCCCAACCGACCACGGCGCGCCGCGGCGTACCGAGCGCGGTCGGCGCGACCAGCGCCTGGATCTCGACCAGCACCGGCCTCGTGCCCTCGACGCTGGCGAGGACTGCGGCGCCGGGTGCTCCCTGATCGCGGCCGGTCAGGAACAGGGCCGAGGGGTTGCCGACCTCGGACAGGCCCTGTCCGGTCATCTCGAAGACGCCGATCTCGTCGGTCGCCCCGAAACGGTTCTTCTGGCCGCGCAGGATGCGGAAAGCGTGCGCGCCTTCGCCCTCGAAGGAGAGTACGGCATCGACCATGTGCTCGACGACGCGCGGACCGGCGATCTGCCCGTCCTTGGTGACATGGCCGACCAAGATCAGGCAGGCACCCGAGGTTTTGGCATAGCGGATCAGCGCCTGGGCCGAGCCGCGGACCTGGGTCACCGTGCCCGGGGCGCTTTCGACCTCGCCCGACCACATGGTCTGGATCGAATCGATCACCACCAGGGCAGGGCGCTCGCCCTGGCCGAGGGTCGCGATGATGTCCTCGACATTGGTCTCCGAGGCGAGGTCGACCGGCGCCTCGGCGAGGCCCATGCGCTGCGCCCGCAGACGGACCTGGCTGGTCGATTCCTCGCCCGAGACATAGACGACGCGGCGCCCGGTCAGCGCCATGGCGGCGCAGGCCTGCATCAGCAGCGTCGACTTGCCGATGCCGGGATCGCCGCCGATCAGCAGGACCGAGCCCGGAACGAAGCCACCGCCGGTGACGCGGTCGAGCTCGCCGATGCCGGAGACGATGCGCGGCGCGTCCTGCGTCTCGCCCTTCAGGCTCTCGAGCGCGAAGATGCGGCCGCGCGCCCGCCCGCCGGCTGGCGCCCTGCCGCCGCCGGGGACCGGGGCGGCCTGCGCCTCCTCGGACAGTGACGACCAGGTACCGCAGGCATCGCACTTGCCCTGCCAGCGGTGATAGACCGCGCCGCAGGCCTGGCACGCATAGGTCGGGCCACGCTTCGCCATTACGGCCTAGAGTCCGGTATAGCGCCGGGCGTGGCGCCAGCCGAGGCTGGTGAGCACCTCGTAGCCGATGGTCTTGGCGCCGGCGCCGACCGTTTCGAGATCGAGTTCGCCGCCGATCAGGGTGACGGGTGCACCACGCACCGCCGCACCGGCAGGGGCATGGGTGACATCGACGATGATCAGGTCCATCGAGACCGTGCCGACGAAGGGGCAGCGCAGCCCGCCGACCAGGGCCGAGCCGCCCGGCGTGATATCGGTCCAGCTCGCATTGCGCGGATAGCCGTCGGCATAGCCGAGACTGATCGTCGCCAGCTTGCGGCGCCCTGGCGCCGTCCAGCGGCCGTTATAGCCGACCTGCGTGCCGCCCGCGATCTCGCGGACCTGGATGATGCGCGCCTCGAGGCCGATGACCGGCTGCATCGGATTGGGTTGGCCGGGGGTCGGATTGCCGCCATAGAGCGCATAGCCCGGGCGGGTGAGCTGGTAGGACGGGCAATCCGGCAGGAAATGCGCCGACGAGTTCTTCAGCGAGGCCGGCACGCCCGGAAAGGCTGCCGCGATCTCGGCGAAAGCGGCGATCTGGCGGGCATTGGCCGGATTGGCCAGGTCCTCCGAAGCGGCGAAATGGCTCATCACCAGCCCGATCCCGGCGGCGGCAATGACGCCGGAGCGCTCGCGGGCGAGGTCGAGCCCTTCGCCAGCCCAGAGGCCGAGCCGATTCATCGCCGTATCGACATGCAGCGCCGCCGGCCGGACCTTGGCACCGCTCTGGCGGAAGCCGGCCCATTCGAGCAGCTCTTCATGCGAGCCGAGCACCGGCGAAAGGTCATGCTCGGCGAACAGCCCGGAACTGTCCGGAGGCAGGCCGTTCAGCACATAGATCGTCGCGTCGGGAGCGGTCGCGCGGGCACGGATGCCTTCGGAGAGATGCGCGACGAAGAAAGTGCGGCAACCGGCGGCGGCGAGAGCCGTCACGGCCGGCTCGATGCCGATGCCGTAGGCGTCGGCCTTGACCACGGCGGCCGCTTCGGCGCCGGCCCGCGCGCCGAGTGCGCGCCAATTGGCGACGAGCGCGCCGAGGTCGATCGTCAGCAACGGGCCGTGGTCAGCATTGGTCGGCGTGTCGAAGGGGTTCATTCAAGACGCTCCGGAAGTCCACTCTGGTCGGCCCTGTCGGAGAAGCGCGTCACGTCGGCGTCGAACTGCAGGGCGATGGTGCCGGTCGGGCCGTGGCGCTGCTTGCCGATGATGAGCTCGGCGAGGCCATGGGCCGCCTCCATCTCGATCTGCCACTTGTTGTGCTCTTCGGTGCCGGGGCGCGGCTCCTTGCCCTTCAGATAGTACTCGTCGCGGTAGACGAACATGACCACGTCGGCGTCCTGCTCGATCGAACCTGATTCACGCAGGTCGGAAAGCTGGGGGCGCTTGTCGTCACGGGATTCGACCTGACGCGAGAGCTGCGAGAGCGCGATGATCGGGACGTTGAGTTCCTTGGCCAACGCCTTCAGGCTGGTCGTGATCTCGGTCAGCTCCTGCACGCGGTTCTGGCTGTTCTTGGAGGAGCCGGCGAGCAGCTGGAGATAGTCGATGAACAGGACGTCGAGCCCCTTCTGGCGCTTCAGGCGCCGGGCGCGCGCCATCAGCTGGGCGATCGAGATACCACCGGTCTGGTCGATGTAGAGCGGCAGCTTTTCGATCTGCGCGGCGACGTCGCTGAGCCGGGCGAACTCGCCCTCGGTGAGGCGGCCTTGCCTGATCTTGTAGGAGGAAATGCTCGCCTGCTCGGCGACGATACGGGTCGCGAGCTGGTCGGACGACATTTCGAGCGAGAAGAAGCCGACGATGCCGCCATCGACGGATTTGAGCTCGCCGTTCTCCTGGCGCTCGGCCCGCCAGGCCTTGGCGATGTTGAAGGCGATGTTGGTGGCGAGCGAGGTCTTGCCCATCGCGGGGCGGCCGGCGAGCACGATCAGGTCGGAGCGCTGCAGGCCGCCCATGCGCGCATCGAGGTCGCGCAGGCCGGAGGAAATGCCGGAAAGGCCGCCCGCGCGCTGGAAGGCGCTGGCCGCCATGTCGATGGCGAGGCGCATCGCCTGGTCGAATTTCTGGAAGCCGCCTTCGTAGCGGCCCTTTTCGGCGAGTTCGTAGAGCTTGCGCTCGGCGTCCTCGATCTGCTCGCGCGGCGCCATCTCGACCGGCGCGTCATAGGCGACGTTGACGAGTTCCTCGCCGACGCCGATCAGCTGGCGGCGGATCGCCAGATCGTAGATCGTGCGTCCGTAGTCCTGGGAGTTGATGACGGTCGTCGCCTCGGCCGCGAGCCGCGCCAGATACTGCGAGGCGGTGATTCCGCCGAGGTCGAGCTCGCCGACATAGGTCTTTAGCGTGATCGGCGTCGCGATCTTGCCGGCGCGGATCAGCCCCGACATCAGCTCGAAGATGCGCCGGTGCAGCTCCTCGAAGAAGTGCTCCGGCTGCAGGAAGTCCGAGACCCGGTAGAAGGCTTCGTTGTTGACCAGGATCGCGCCCAGCAGCGCCTGCTCGGCCTCGATGTTGTGAGGCTGGACGCGGAAATTCGCCTCGCTGTTGTCGAGGCGGGCGATGAGGGCGGTAGCGCTGGACATGGCCTTGGATAGGTCAGAGTCGCGGAGTCATGAACCTGAACAAAGTGGGAACGGAGGGAATAGCCGGAACTCTGCCCGCTGTCCACAGCGCCAACGAAAAGGGCGCCGTGTTGCCACGGCGCCCATTGACTCCAATCTGGGTCGCCGCGCGTCCGATCGCGGCGATCCATTTCATTGTTATCGCATCGAAGCTTCCGAAAGTGGGATCCGCTTTTCGGTCCGATGCTATCGCCGAAAGACCGATCAGCGATCGTCGTCCTCGCCGGCCTCGGCCAGCGCGGCACCGACCTCGAGGCCGAGATCGTCGAGATCGAAGGTCTCGCGAGCGGTGACGTCCTCGCCGCGCACCTGGCGCTCGGCCTCTTCGGCCGAACGGGCGATGTTGACGGTGACGGTGACCGAGACTTCCGGATGCAGCACGACCGGGACCGAGTGCAGGCCGAGCGTCTTGATCGGCGCGTTCAGGGTGATCTGACCGCGGTCGACCGAGAAGCCGTCATTGCTCAGCGCCTCGGCGATGTCGCGGGTCGAGACCGAGCCGTACAGCACGCCCGATTCGCCGGACTGGCGCAGCATCACCACCGAGTGGCCGTCGAGCGTCTCGGCGACCGAGTCGGCCTCGCGCTTCAGCTCGAGATTGCGGGCCTCGAGCTGGGCGCGCTGGTTCTCGAAGCGCTTCTTGTTCTCCTCGGTCGCGCGCAGGGCCTTGCCGCGGGCGAGCAGGTAGTTGCGGCCGTAGCCGTCGCGCACGCGCACGGTCTCGCCCATCTGGCCGAGCTTGGCGACGCGTTCGAGCAGGATCACTTCCATGGTCTTTCTCCTTGATGTTCGTCGATAGGATTGATGTCAGGCGGTAGGCGGCGTCGACGATCTGCGCCGGCGCAAGTCGATCAGCGCGTCGGCAATGCCGAGCAGCGCGAGGAAGGGGAACACCGTGATCAGCATGATCAGCAGCGCCAGATAGACCGCGAACAGGGTCGGCATCCGCCAGGCCTTGCCGCGACTGAGGTCGTGAACCGCGGCGAGCCCGGCGAGCCCGAAGGCTGCGATCAGTGCGCCGGTCATGGCGGCGCCGGCCAGGCCGACGAAGCCACCCATCAGGCTCAGCAGGAAGCCCGCGCCGAGCGCAGCGACGGCCTTGGCAGGAAGGCGGGTCGCCGGAATGAAGGGCCAGGGGCGGGGCAGGCGGCCCGAAAGCTGGACGGCCTTGGCCGCCAGCCAGAGATTGGCGACGATCATCGGCACGAAGGAGGCGCCGGCGGCGGCCGGAACCAGCGCGGCGAGGCGGGCTGCGAGATCGGCGACATCGATACCGCTCGGCAGGCGAACGGACGGGCCGACGCCCTCGCCGCCGCTGAGCACCAGCTGCAATCCGCGCGTCATCACGCTGCGATAGGTCTCGTAGTCGGAAGAGATCGCAAGCGCGCCGCCGATCGTCACCAGGGTGGCGACCGCGGCGATCCAGACCAGCAGACGCCCGAGCGGATACCATTCGCTGGTGCCGTCGCCATTGTCGCGGGCCAGCAGGGCGAGATAGGCGATCCACCAGGCCGGCAGCGCGGCGCCGATGGCAAAGGCGAGCCCGAGCGGGACCTTCAGCACGAGTGCGACGGCGGCCGTCCCGCAGGCGGCCGCGACCAGTCCGGCACGATGGTTCCAGCCGAGCGCTGCGATGAAGACCGGGAGCGGGGCGACATAGGACAGCAGCAGCGCCAGCGGCGATCCGGTGATCACCACTGTGAAAAGGAGGGCTGAAACCAGCCCGGCGCCGATGCCGACGATGGGTAGCATGTCCGTCCTGCTGTCCCGCTGCTCTCGCGTGCTTTCCGTCAGACCGGAACTGGCTCGCGGCAGGGTGAGAGGGCTCTTTGCCTCAACATACCCGGAGGGGTTTCACCGCCGGGCGACTAATGGTCTATCGGTCTAGGAAACCGGTGGCGCCGAAGCGCCACCGGGAAACATTCAGCCGCTCAGCGGATGACGTAGGGCAGCAGGCCGAGGAAGCGGGCGCGCTTGATCGCCTGGGCGAGCTCACGCTGCTTCTTGGCCGAGACGGCCGTGATGCGCGACGGCACGATCTTGCCGCGCTCGGAGATGTAGCGCGAGAGCAGACGCACGTCCTTGTAGTCGATCTTCGGAGCGCCTTCGCCCGAGAACGGGCAGGACTTGCGACGGCGGAAGAAGGGGCGACGGGCGCCAGCAGATGCGGTCGACATGGATCAGGCCTCCCCGGCGGGGGTTTCGGTGGCTTCGTCTTCGCGGCGCGGACGCTCGCGGCGCGGGCCACGGTCGAAGCGATCGCCGCCGCCAGGGCCGCGGTCGAAACGGTCGCCGCGCTCGTCGCGGTCGCGCTTCTGGAGCATGACCGACTGGCCGTCCTCGAGAGCCTCGACGCGGATGGTCATGAAGCGCAGCACGTCTTCATTGATGCGCATCTGGCGCTCCATCTCGGCCACGGCGGCCGCCGGGGCGTCGATGTTCAGCAGCGAATAATGCGCCTTGCGGTTCTTCTTGATGCGGTAGCCCAGGGACTTGACGCCCCAGTACTCGACCTTGGCGACGGAGCCGCCATTGGCCTCGAGGATGCCCTTGAACTGCTCGACAAGGGTCTCGACCTGCTGCGCGCTGACATCTTGTCGCGCGAGCATCACATGCTCGTACAATGCCATGAGTGGCCTTCCTTCTTTCACCTGCTTCGTCCGGCGCGGAGCCCTCCGAGCCCTGGATAAGGCCCGACAGGATTTCATCGAAGGCGGAGACACGGGATGATGGCTGCCCAGGAGAGAAGCCGAGCGGAGCACCTCCGGAAAGGAAAGCTCCGCCATCCGTTCAGCCTCCGGCCGAACAAGCAGAGGGCTCGTTACAGGGAGACGGCCTTCCGCGCAAGCCGAAAACATCGGAAAATGTCCGTGCAAGTCGAGTTTGGGGCTGTCGAAGCCTTGACTTGCCGGGCCGCACGGTGCGACTGCGCCCCGCAACGTTAACCAGGCGCGATCTTCAGGACCAGCAGGACATGGCGACGGCTTTCATCTTTCCAGGGCAAGGTTCGCAGGCGGTCGGCATGGGCAAGGGCCTGGCCGAGGCCTTTCCGGCGGCCCGCGCCGTCTTCGACGAGGTCGATGCGGCTCTGTCGCAGAAGCTCTCGACGCTGATGTGGGAAGGGCCGGGCGAGGAGCTCACCCTTACCGCCAATGCCCAGCCGGCGCTGATGGCGGTGAGCCTGGCGACGATCCGCGTGCTCGAGGCGG
Organism: Allobosea rubneri; assembly: GCF_032464875.1. Taxonomy (NCBI): domain Bacteria; kingdom Pseudomonadati; phylum Pseudomonadota; class Alphaproteobacteria; order Hyphomicrobiales; family Alloboseaceae; genus Allobosea; species Allobosea rubneri. The sequence goes on along the minus strand of NZ_JAWDID010000005.1, from coordinate 117,701 downwards.
AGGCGGGCCTGTCGCTGGCGCGCGATGCCGCCTTCGTCGCCGGCCATTCACTCGGCGAGTACTCGGCCCTGGCCGCCGCCGGCACCTTCTCGATTTCCGATGCGGCGCGCCTGCTGCGCATTCGCGGCGACGCGATGCAGAAGGCCGTGCCGGCGGGCGAGGGCGCCATGGCGGCGCTGCTCGGCGTCGATCTGGAGCAGGCCCGCGCGATCGCCGCCGATGCGGCCGAGGGCCAGGTCTGCGAGGCCGCCAACGATAACGGCGGTGGGCAGGTCGTGCTCTCCGGTGCCAAGGCCGCGGTCGAGCGCGCCATCGCCCTTGCAGGCGAGCGCGGCGTGCGCCGCGCCATGCTGCTGCCGGTCTCGGCTCCGTTCCATTGCGCATTGATGCAGCCGGCTGCCGACGCGATGCAGACTGCCCTGGCCGAGGTCTCGATGCAGGCGCCTGCCGTGCCCGTGATGGCCAATGTCGGCGCCGCGCCGCTGAGCGATCCGGCCGCGATCCGTGCCTCGCTTGTGGCGCAGGTCACCGGCACCGTTCGCTGGCGCGAATGCGTCGAGGCGATGGCCGGCGCCGGCGTGACGCAGTTCTACGAGATCGGCTCGGGCAAGGTGCTGGCCGGGCTGGTCAAGCGCATCGCCGCCGGGGCGTCGTCCGCATCGGTCGGGACGCCTGACGATATCGCGAGCTACAAGGCCCAGCAGGGCGTCTGAGTGGCTGTGACGAGACGGGCCGGCTCCTCGCATGAGCCGGCCGAGAAGACGGCAGAACGCCGAAAAGGAGGAAGAATGCTTGATCTGACCGGAAAGAAGGCGCTGGTCACCGGCGCCACCGGCGGGCTCGGCGGCGCCATCGCACGGCGGCTGCATGCGCAAGGCGCCACCGTCGCCTTGTCGGGGACCCGGGTCGAGGCGCTGGAGGCTCTGGCGAAGGAACTGGGTGAGCGTGTCGAGGTCGCGCCGTGCAATCTCTCCGATCGCGATTCGGTCGAAGCGCTCGTGCCGGCGGCCGAGGCCAAGCTCGGCGGGCTCGATATCCTCGTCAACAATGCCGGCGTGACCCGCGACAACCTGTTCATGCGCCTCAAGGATGAAGACTGGGACCTCGTCCTTGCCGTCAACCTGACCGCGGCCTTCAGGCTCTCGCGCGCGGCCGTGAAGAGCATGATGCGCCGGCGCTATGGCCGCATCATCTCGATCGGCTCGGTGGTCGGCACCTCCGGCAATCCCGGCCAGGGCAACTATGCGGCGTCGAAGGCCGGCCTGATCGGCATGTCGAAGTCGTTGGCAGCCGAGGTCGCCAGCCGCAACATCACCGTGAACGTCGTCGCGCCGGGCTTCATCGAGTCGCCGATGACCGAGGTGCTGAACGAGAAGCAGCGCGAGTCCATCCTCGCCGACGTGCCGATGGGCCGTTTGGGTGTGGGTGATGACATTGCCGCCGCGGTGGCCTATCTCGCCAGCTCGGAAGCCGGCTACGTCACCGGTCAGACGCTTCACGTAAACGGCGGAATGGCAATGATCTGAGGCGGTTGCAGTATTTTCCTGGAGCGGTTTGAGGCTTTGGGACAACTCTCGCCAGCCCATTACGAGTGTGTTAACTAGCCAGCCGGCCGCGTGACGATCGGCAACCGGGGGGCTTGACGCCAACCTGGTTGTTGCGTTTGTGCAGCCATGAACACCCCGACCGGCGCGCCGCAAGGTGCGAGCGCCGGCCGGGAAACCGATTTCAACCACGCGTCGCTTCCGGCGGTGTGTTTTCAAGGTTTGAGGAAAGACCCATGAGCGATGTCGCCGAGCGCGTGAAGAAGATCGTGATCGAGCACCTCGGCGTCGACGCCGACAAGGTGGTCGAAGGCGCGAACTTCATCGAGGATCTGGGTGCGGACAGCCTCGATACCGTCGAGCTGGTCATGGCCTTCGAAGAGGAATTCGGCGTCGAGATCCCCGATGACGCCGCCGAGACGATCGTGACGGTCGGCGACGCCGTCAAGTTCCTCTCGAAGTCCGCCTGAGCGGCTCAGAGTCTGGCGCGCGATCCAGCGTCTTGACCGAGCGAGGAATACCGATGCGGCGCGTCGTCGTCACCGGACTTGGCATGGTGACCCCGCTTGGATGCGGGGTCGATGCGACATGGTCCCGTCTGATTGCCGGCGAGAGCGGCGCAGGGCCGATCACGAGCTTCGACGCTTCTGATCTGCCTGCGCAAATCGCATGCAATATTCCGCGTGGCGACGGCTCGGCCGGCACATTCAATCCCGACGATTGGATGGAGCCCAAGGAGCAGCGCAAGGTCGACGACTTCATCGTCTTCGCCATGGCTGCAGCGACCCAGGCTCTGCGCGACGCAGACTGGAAGCCGCAGTCCTATGAGGACCAGATCGCGACCGGCGTCGCGATCGGCTCCGGCATCGGCGGACTGGGCGGCATTTATGAAGCCTCGATCCTGCTGAAGGAGCGTGGCCCGCGGCGCCTCTCGCCCTTCTTCATCCCGGGGCGACTAAGCAATCTCGCGGCCGGCTACGTCTCGATCGAGCACGGGCTGAAGGGCCCGAACCATGCCGTCGTCACCGCCTGCTCGACCGGCGCGCACGCCATCGGCGATGCGGCCCGTATGGTCGCGCTGGGCGATGCCGAGGTCATGGTCGCCGGCGGCACCGAATCGGCGATCAACCGGATCGGCATTGCCGGATTCTGCGCCTGCCGCGCATTATCGACCAGTTTCAACGACACGCCCGAAAAGGCTTCGCGGCCTTACGACAAGGACCGTGACGGCTTCGTCATGGGCGAAGGCGCCGGCGTCGTCGTTCTCGAGGAACTCGAGCACGCCCTGGCGCGTGGCGCGAAGATCTATGCCGAGGTCGTCGGCTACGGCATGTCGGGCGACGCCTATCACATCACCTCGCCGGCTGAGGACGGGGACGGCGCCTATCGCTGCATGCAGGCCGCGCTGAACCGCGCCGGCTTGCGTGCCTCCGATGTCGACTACATCAATGCCCACGGCACCTCGACGCAGGTCGGCGACGAGATCGAGCTGCGCGCGGTCGAGCGTCTGCTGGCCAATGCGCCGCAGCGGCCGGCCATGTCCTCGACAAAATCGGCGACCGGCCATCTGCTCGGAGCCGCCGGTGCGATCGAGGCGATCTTCTCGGTCCTGGCGATTCGCGACCAGGTTCTGCCGCCGACGATCAATCTCGACAATCCCTCCGTCGAGACCGAGATCGACCTCGTGCCGCACAAGGCCAAGAAGCATAAGGTCGACGTAGCGCTTTCCAATTCCTTCGGTTTCGGCGGCACCAACGCCTCGCTGGTGATGCGGCGTTTCGTCGGCTGATTCCGCGACAGCGCGCTTTCGCCATAATTTTCGCTAGCCTGTCGCCGCTGCCGTGCCAGAATGCCTGGAGCGCGGCCGACAGGTGGAATCCATGCCGGCAAAGCGGATCGTGATGTCGGGAGATCGAGCGTAAGCATCATGAATCAGCCGCCCCGCGTTGCGCCGAGGAGCCCGAACGAGGCGTTGAAGCCGGTCGCGCCGCCATCACCGCCGCCGAAGGTGCGCCGCCGCCGGCGCTCGCCCTTTATCGCCATGCTGAGCGGCCTGTTCACCACAGCTCTGGTGCTGGCTGGTGCGGTGGGGGGCGGCATCGCCTATCTCGACAGTCGCAGCAAGGCGCCCGGGCCGCTCGCGACCGATCGCGTCCTGATCATCCCGAAAGAAAATGGGGTGACGGAGATCGCCGATCTGCTGCAGCGCGAGGGCCTGATCGAGCATCCCTGGGCGTTCAAGGTCGCGGCCTATACATCGGGCAAGGCAGCGAGCCTCAAGGCCGGCGAGTACCTGTTCAAGGCACGCGCCAGCCAGAAGGACATCCTCGACATCATCGCCGAGGGCAAGGCTGTCGAGCACTCCGTCACCATCCCCGAGGGCCTGACCAGCGAACAGATCATCGCCCGCCTGAAGGAGAACGATCTGCTCTCCGGCGAGATCATCCAGGTTCCGCGCGAGGGTGCCATTCTGCCGGACACCTACAAGTTCCAGCGTGGCTCGACCCGGCAGGCCATGGTCGACCGGATGACCCGCGACCAGCGTCGCATCCTCAACGACATCTGGGCCCGCCGTCCGGCCGACCTGCCGATCAAGACTCCCCAGGAGCTCGTGATCCTGGCTTCGATCGTCGAGAAGGAAACCGGGCGCGCCGACGAGCGCACCCGCGTCGCCGGCGTCTTCATCAACCGGCTCAACCGCAAGATGAAGCTGCAATCCGATCCGACGATCGTCTACGGGCTGGTCGGCGGCAAGGGCACGCTCGGACGCGGAATCATGCGGACCGAGATCACCCAGGCGACGCCCTACAACACCTATGTGATCGACGGCCTGCCGCCGGGGCCGATCGCCAATCCCGGCCGGGCCGCGCTCGAGGCGGTGGTCAACCACTCGCGCACCAAGGATCTCTATTTCGTTGCGGACGGCAGCGGCGGCCACGCCTTCGCCGAGACGCTGGAGCAGCACAACCGCAATGTTGCGCGCTGGCGCCAGGTCGAGGCCAACAGGCGCGAGGCGGGCAAGCCGGCGCCGGAGGCCAGCATCGACAAGGCCGAACCGCCCCCGTCGCCCGATTCCCGCACCGAAGCGCCGGGCGGCGCCGGGCAGGGCATGCAGGCCGCGGGGCAGCCCGAGAGCTTCCCGGTACCGGGCAACCGCCGTGCCGGCCAGACGGCGCAGGGCGGGACTGACGGTACCCGCGCGCGCGCCTTCGACGCCTCGGAAGGAACCGATCGCGATCCGCTGCGCAACCGGACCTTCGACCTGAACAGCCCGAAGGTCGTTCCGGCCCTGCGGCCCTGACCGCGCCTTTCCACATCCCGCGCTTGTCGTCGTGACAAGCGCTGTCTAGGGTCCGGCCGCATTCGCGGGCAGGAATATCGCAATATGGCAATCGAAAGCATGACGGGCTTCGCGCGTGAGGCCAGGACCGTCGCCACCCACGCCTTTGCCTGGGAGGTGCGCAGCGTCAACGGCCGCGGCCTCGATGTCCGTGTCCGCGTCCCGCCGGGCTTCGAGCTGTTCTCGGAGGCCGCGCGCAAGCAGATGTCCGCCGCCTTCTCGCGCGGCACGCTGCACGTCAATCTCGCCATCACCAGCGCGGCGGCGCCGGCGCGCCCGCGGATCAACCAGGAGGCGCTGGCCGCCCTGGTCGAAGCTGCAGCAACCGTGTCTCTGCCGGCCGGCATGGCTCCGGCCTCGCTCGACGGTCTTCTCGCCATTCGGGGCGTCGTCGAGATCGCCGAGGAGGCGGAGGATGCCGCCGCGGCACTCGAGAAGCCGGTTCTGGCCGCGCTCGAGCGGCTCGTCGCCTCGCTCAAGCAGGCGCGTCTCGGCGAAGGCCTCGCGCTGGAGACCGTGATCGGGGGGCATCTCGCCACCATCGCCCGGTTGACCGGGGAGGCCGAGAACCACCCCGCGCGTAGCGTCGAGGCGGTGAAGGCGCGTCTCGCCGCGCAGGTCGCCGCGCTGCTCGAAACCGGCAATGCCCTGGATGCCCAGCGCCTGCATCAGGAGGCGGCCCTGCTCGCCGTCCGCGCCGATATCCGCGAGGAGATCGACCGGCTGCATGCGCACGTCACCGGTCTGCGCGAACTGCTCGCCCAGGGCGGGCCTATCGGCCGCAAACTCGACTTCCTCGCGCAGGAGTTCGGACGTGAATCCTCGACGCTCTGCGCCAAGGCCGGCGATCCCGGCCTGTCGCGCATCGGCCTCGATCTGCGCACGACGGTCGACCAGCTCCGCGAACAGGTTCAGAACGTGGAATGATGGCGATGGCTGATCTCGTCCGCCCGGCCCGTCGCGGCCTGATGCTGATCCTGTCGTCGCCCTCCGGCGCCGGCAAGTCGACCCTGACGCGTACGCTGTCGCAGAAGGAAACCAATCTCGACCTCTCCGTGTCGGTGACGACGCGCGCCCGCCGGCCGTCGGAAATCGAGGGGGTTCACTACCATTTCATCGAGCGCGATTTGTTCGACGGTTTGCGCCAGCGCGACGAGCTGCTCGAATCCGCGGAAGTCCATGGCAATGGCTATGGCACGCCGCGCAAGCCGGTCGAGGAGGCGCTCAAGGCCGGCCGCGACGTGCTCTTCGACATCGACTACCAGGGCACGCAGCAGATCCTCGAAAAGGCCCGCGACGACGTCGTCGCGATCTTCATCCTGCCGCCCTCCATGGCCGAGCTGCGCTCGCGTCTTGTGCGGCGCGCCGAGGATGCACCCGAGGTCATCGCCAAACGCCTCGCAAATGCCCGCGACGAGATCGCGCGCTGGAGCGTCTACGACTACGTCATCATCAATGACGATCTCGGCGCGGCCTATGAATCGGTCCGCGCGATCCTCGTCGCCGAACGCCTGAAGCGCGCACGCGCGACCGGAATGGCGAGCTTCGTCGAGCAATTGCTCGAGGAGCAGACCGTCTGAGGAGCTGGCGGCGTCTCTGATCGCGCCGCCCCCAGCCTACAGAGCTTCTGCCAACGCGTTCGCGAGGCGCACGAAGCCGGAGACCGGGATCTCTTCGGCCCGCGCCGTCGGCAGCAGGCCCGCGGCTTCGATGATCGGCGTCGGCTCGGCGAGCACCGGCTTCAGGCTCTGGCGCAGCATCTTGCGACGCTGCCCGAAGGCGGCGAGCGTGACCCGCTCCAGCAGCAGGCGGTCGCAGGGCTCCGGACGCTGCCGGGGCACGAGTTGCACGATCGAGGAGGTGATCTTTGGCGGCGGCACGAAAGCGGTCTTCGGCACATCGAACAGGATCTTCGCTTCGCAGCGCCAGCCGGCGAGCACCGCAAGGCGTCCATAGGCGGCGCGCTGATCGGGCGTCGCGACGATGCGTTCCGCGACCTCGCGCTGGAACATCAGGGTTAGCGAACTCCACCAGGGCGGCCAGGGTTCGGCGCTGAGCCAGCCGACGAGCAGAGGCGTGCCGATATTATAGGGCAGGTTGGCGACGATCCGGGCTTCGCCGCCGCCAAGCAAATGCGAGAGGTCGACGGCGAGCGCGTCCCCGTCGACGACCTCAAGCCGCCCGGGATAGTGCGCGGCGATCTCGGCCAGCGCCGGCAGGCAGCGGCGGTCGCGCTCGATCGCGATCACGCGTCCGGCGCCGTTCGCCAGCAGCGCCCGCGTCAGTCCGCCGGGGCCAGGCCCGATCTCGACGACCGTCTGTCCGGCGAGCGGCCCGGCCGCCCGCGCGATCCGACCGGTCAGGTTGAGGTCGAACAGGAAGTTCTGGCCGAGCGCCTTCTGCGCCATCAGGCCATGGCGCTCGACCACCTCGCGTAGCGGCGGCAGCCCGTCCTGGGCAAGGCCATCCGATGCGCTCATGCCTGCGTCTCCATCTCGGCCTCCGCCATCCTGGCGGCGAGCCTCAGCGCCGCGCAAAGGCTGTCGGGCCGCGCCACGCCCTTGCCGGCGATATCGAATGCGGTGCCATGGTCCGGCGAGGTCCGGATGAAGTGCAGGCCGAGCGTGACGTTGACGCCCTCGTCGAAGGCGATCGTCTTGATCGGGATCAGCGCCTGGTCGTGATACATGGCGAGCGCGACGTCGTAACTGGCGCGCGCTCTTTCATGGAACATCGTATCGGCCGGGTAGGGTCCGCTGGCGTCGATGCCGAGTGCACGCAGTTCAGTGACCGCCGGAGCGACGACGGCATCGTCCTCGGATCCGAGCGCCCCGCCTTCGCCCGCATGCGGATTGAGCCCGCTCAGCGCCAGCCGGGGACGGGTGATACCGAAGCGCCGCGCAAGATCGGCCGCGACGATCTTTCCGGTCTCGACGATCAGTTCGGTGGTGAGCAGGCTCGGCACGGCCGTGAGCGGCACATGGATCGTCACGGGTACGACGGCGAGCCCCTCCGACCAGATCATCATCACCGGCTGCGGCACGGTCTTGCCGCCGCGTCCGGCGAGCTCGGCGAGGAACTCGGTGTGGCCGGGATGGCTGAAGCCTGCGGCGTAGAGCACGCTTTTAGCGATCGGATTGGTGACAAGGGCAGCCGCCAGTCCGGACTCAACGGCTGCGACACCGCGCTCTATCGCTCCGATCACGCCCGCCGCATTGGCCGGGTTGGGCCTGCCTGGCTCGACGGGCGACGCTCCATCGATCTCGACAACCGGAAGCGCCTCGTCGAAGACGGCGGTCGCCTCTTCCCACGTGATGCTCCGGACCGGTACCGCCAGGCCAAGCCGTTCTGCCAGCGCCTGCAGGGCAAGGGCATTACCGAGATAGGCGAAGGCAGGCAGCCGCTGCTGCCTGCGCAGCAGCCAAGCCATCAGGCTGATCTCCGGGCCGACCCCGGCGGGGTCGCCCTGTGTCAGGGCCAGCAGGCGATGGCGCAAGCGCGGCCTCCTCGGGCGATGGTCAGACCGCGTCTTTGCTTCGTCAGTTGCTGGCGACGCCGTCGCCCGAACTGCTCGTGCCGAGATTCTGCGAATAGCTGATCTCGCCCAGGGTCCGCAGTTCGAGCCGGAACATCACGGTCCGCGTGTCGTCCTTCGCTCCCGCCTGCCGGTCGGCATAGGACTGCGTATAGGTCACGTCGAAGATCGTGCACTCGTCCTGGTATCGCAGCCCTGCAGACAGGCCGGCCGTTTGGAACGGCCCGGTCTTGGGATAGACGGGGGCAGTATAGAGCGCCGGATTGAGCTGGTTGGCGACAAAGGCGTCGCGATAACGCTCGCGGTCGTACTTGTACTTGTCGAGGTCGAACAGCACGCTGCCGCGGACGCTCCAGTACTGCGCGAAGCTGAAGGACTGACTCAGGCTCAGGCCCTCGCGCCGCCGCGGAATGCCCAGTTCGGGCTGCGGCTCATAGCGGCTGTAGCCGACCGTGGTTGCGAAGAGCTTGTGTGTGTAGGAGGCCGAGGCGTCGATGCGCTGCGCCTCCCAGTTTGACTCGTCGAACCTCGCTCCGCCCTGGAAGAGCAGCCCCTTGAACGGCTGGTACTGTGCGCGCGCGACGTAATCCGAGTTGCGGGTATCGAGGCCGGACTGGAGGCCGGTATTGACCAGATCGCCGCTCGCGTATGAGTTGCGGCCACCGAGATGGTAGGACTGGCCGAAGAGCAGATTGGCGTAGGAATCCTTGCCGAACGTACCGGAGTAGCGCAGGCCGATATTGGCGCGGGTGCCGCCCTCGACCCGGTCGTAGCCCGAGAACTTGTTCCACTCGAACAGGTTCGTGTCGTCGAAGACCATGCTCTGCGCATCTTCGTTGGCGACGCGCATGCTGTTGGTTTCGTTCGGCCGGGCGACGATCTGAGCCACGGGCTCGAGAATGTGCGTGCCCCACGAGGTCGTGGCAACGAAGGGGTAGCGGTACATCAGGCCGGCCGCCGGCATCACCCGCCCGAACACGTCGTCCGTCGCGTCGGCGATCGTGCGGACATGGTAGTTGGTGTAGTCCGTCGTGTTCGGATTCACGGAGAAGATGTCGGCCCGCATCGAAGCGTAAGGCGTCCAGATCTGGCCGAACGAGTCGGTGAAATTACGCCGCCAGGCGACCTCGGCCGTTGCACGGGCGATATTGCCAGCGAGGCCGCGGATCAGGCAGCGGTCCTTCTGATAGACGGCGCAGCCGTCGTACAAACCATAGCCGGCCATCGTCGGGGTCGCCGGGATGTTCAGGAGATATCGGTCCTGGTTCGGGATGCCCTGGAACGCCGCCGCCTCACGCGAAAGATGCGTGATGTTGACGGTGAAGGAGAGTTCGCCGCCGATCAGCGAGGGCTTGTGGAGCCGCTTGTTGTAGTCGACCACCGGTAGCGCGACCGGCTGCTGCTTCTGCCAATCAAGATAGCTGAGCGGTTGGAAGTAGTAGCCCCGCATGTCGAACCAGGCGTTGGCGCTCTGGCCGTTAAGCCCCACGCTCGACGTCGATTCCTGCAGGTAACTGCCGTTCGTGATGCTCTCGCTTCGGATGCGGTAATTCTTGTAGAAGAACCGGTCGGTCGAGCCGGCGATATCCCAATTGAAGGTCCAGCGCGGATTGATGAAGACCTTGCCGGCGGTCTCGATCGAGCCGCGGAAATCGTCGTCGCCTGCGCCGAAGGGGCTCTTCAGGAAAGCGTCCTTGTCCTGCTGGAAGATACCCGCTGCGCGGATGTTGTAGGAGCCGTTGGAGAAGCGATGGCGCCATTCGACCTCGCCAAGGAGACCCTGGCGGGACAGATAGGTTGGGGTCAGCGTGACGTCGTAGTTCGGCGCGAGATTGATGAAATAGGGCAGGCCGACGCCGACACCCAGCGCGGAGGTGTTGATGAATTTCGGCGACAGGAATCCGGTCTTGCGCTTAACGGTCGCGTCCGGCCCCGACATGTAGGGGATATAGGCGATCGGGATGCCGGCGAACTCGAGCCGGGCATCCTCGTAATAGATCATCTGCTCGGACTTCTTGTGAATGATCCGGGCAGCGCGGACTTGCCAGAAGGGCGGCTTTTCTGGGTTCTCGGCGCAGGGTTCGCAGGCGGTGTAGATGCCCTTGTCGAAAACGAAGACCTCGCCGTCGGTGCGCTCGGCCCGCGGAGCCGAGAAGCGCGTCTTGTCGGTATTCACGACGCGCAGCGAATCGATGAATCCGTCGCGGAAATCGTCGGTCAGATTGAAGCGGTCGCCGGTGATGACGGTGCCGTTAGATTCGGTGATGCGGGCATTGCCGGTCGCCACGACGCGCTTGCTCATCCGGTCGTAGACGACGCGGTCGGCTTCGATGGTGCGGCCCTGATAGAGAATCTGGACGTCGCCGACGGCCGAGACCGTGTTCTTGTCCTTGTCGTAGACGAGCTCGCGCGCGTCCACGACCATACGCTCCTGCGGCTTGGCGGCGTTTTGCGCGAAGGCAAGGTTCGGTCCCGCGAAGACCGGCGCGAGCGTCGTCGCCAGCGCGGTCGCTGCGGCAAGGCGCGCGATGCGTCTCACGCCCGGAACCATGAACTCAATCCAAAATTAACCATAGGCACCGTACTATCAGCCGTCTTCCTGATGAAGCAGGGCAAGAGCGCCGAGAAGGCTACCCACGATCGCGGGCAGCCACGCGGCCACCGGGGCGTTGATGATCCCCGATGAGCCCAACTCCTCAGATAGTTGCGTAGCCACATAGAGCATGAACCCGGCCGCCACGCCACCTACCACCAGCTTGGTAACACCACCAAACCGGAAAAATCTTAAGGAAACGGATGCGGCCACCAGAATCATCGCGATGAGCAGCAGCGGGCGGGCTTTCAGGGATTCGTAGCGCAATTCATAGCGCGTCGTGTCGAGTCCGGCCTTGCGGGTCCGTTCGATCACGGTCGGCATCGACCAAAAGCCTACCGAGTCCGGTGGAGTGAAACTTTGCCGCACCTGCTCGGGCTCCAGATTGGTCGCGACGAGGTATGTCGTGTAGCTCTGTGGCTCTTCCATGACCGAGGTCACCCGGGCATCCGAAAGCTCCCAGTAGCCGTGATGCAGCACCGCCTGGCGGGCCTCGATGCGCTCGCTGAAGCCGCCATCCGGGGCGTAGTTGAAGAACGCGACCTGGGCGAGGCCTACGCCGTCCTCCAGAGCTGCCGCGGCCCTGATGATCGCCTGGCCATCGACGCTGCGCTGGCGAATCCAGATCTCCTTGCCGCTGGCTACCTGCCCGGTCCTGGCGAATAGCGAGGCTTCCAGTTTGGTGGCACGCTGCTTCAGCTCGGCCGCGACGGGGTTGTAGATGCCGATCGAGATCAGGCCGATCAGCCCTGCGACCAGAGCGGCCGGCTGCAGGAATTGCCAGGCCGAGATTCCGACCGAGCGGGCTACCACCAATTCGAGCTTCCGGCTCAGGTTCAGCAGGGCGAACATTCCGCCGAAAAGGACGGCGAAGGGGAAGATCTGCTCGGCGACCGAAGGCGCGCGATAGAGCGCGAGCTGGATGATGCTCGGCGTGGTCGCGACCGGCGAGTCGCCGGCGCGGCGCATCAGTTCGACGAAATCGAGCGTCAGGATCAGGAAGAAGAACGTCCCGAACACGCTCAATATGGCGCGGAAGAAGCGCTGGGTGAGATAGCGCCCAAAGGTCTTGAAGAGCAGCATCAGCTTCGCCGCCAGCGTGCCGAGATGGCGAGGAAAGGTGCGGCCAGCGAGTCTGTCAGCCGGTCGAGGACCGCTCGCGCCCGCGCGCCGAAGGCGATCATGCTGGCCGACACCGCGATGGTGACGAGCGGCAGCACATAGAGCAGCACGACCGCGAATCCGGAGCGCACGCTCGCGGTCCAGGCGGCGTAGGCGCCGATCCTGATCGCGCCGACCAGCAGGATCGCGAGCTGGATGGCGACGGCGCGGCCCTGGCGGGTGGTGCGCGCCTCGCCGAGCACGGCGAAGGCGACCAGCATGAAGGCGATCGGATAGAGCGGCGCCGAGAGGCGGTTGTGCAGCTCGGCGCGGAAGCGTCCTTCCTGGATCTTGTAGTAGGGCTCGTTCTTGTCCTGGGTCAGCAGCGCCCAGGTCGTTCGCTCGCGCGGCTTATAGATCACCTTGTCGCCGTCGCCGCCGCCGGCTCCGTCGGAATCGCCCGACAGGGCGGAGAGGTTGAGCGCATAGCGCTCGAACGAGATGATCGAGCTCGAATTCCGGTCGCGGCTCTCGCGCTGGATCGTGCCCTTTTCCAGCATCAGGAAGCTGTTTCCGTCGGCTTCCGCGGTCTGGCCACGCTCGGCGATGTAGATGGCTGGCTGGTTCGGGTCGCGCCGGTCCTGCATGAAGATGCCGAGCAGGGCCTGGCCCGAGCGCTCGCGGTAGTGGAAGGTGACGCCGGAATCGAGCGCGACGAACTGGCCTTCCTTGACGACGTTGGCGACGAAATCTGCCCGGATCATGGTGATCAGGTCGCGCAAGGCGCGGAAGCCGGCTGGCATCACCGAGACCGACATCCAGCCAACCAGCGCCGCCGTCGCCAGCGTCAGCACCAGGAATGGCCGGGTCAGGCGCTTCGGCGCGACCCCGGTCGCATTCATAACGATCAGCTCGGAATCGCTGTTGAGCTTGTTGAGCGTGTAGAGGGTCGCCATGAACAGCGCGACCGGCGCGATGCCGGCGATCAGCGCCGGCAGCGAGAGCAGGGTCACGGTGAAGAAGATCACCACCGTCTGGCCCTTGCCGGTGATCAGGTCGACTTCGCGCAGGGCCTGCGTCACCCAGATGACGCTGGTCAGGCCGACGAGCAGAATGACCGTCGCCACCGCGGCAATCTTGAGGATGTAGCGGTCGAGCAGTCCAAAACGCACGCGGTTCGATCCTGGGCAGGCGGCACAAGGGCGAAGGCGCTGCCCTTGGACGGCTCGCCTCGAAGCTCCTATGGTATAGCTTCGATCATGGCGCAAACGGGAATCGTTTGTGGCCGTCCCGCGCCATTGCCAGTCGATCCCGCCCCTTCCGTCCGCCCTCCGCCAATGTGAGCCGTCGATGTCGCAGCGCCTGAAGCTTGAGGTCAAAGCCCTGAACGCCGTCACCGGGGAGGATCTCGTCATCCTCGTCTCGGACAGGCTCGTACCGGCGCAGGCCGCCGAGGAATGGCTGGGCGAGGGCGGTCGCGGCCTGATCGCCCGTGCGGCCGCGGCCGAGCGCTTCAAGGGCAAATCTCTCTCGGGCCTCACCGTTCTGGCGCCCGAAGGGGCAAGCTACGAGCGGCTGATCCTGATCGGAACCGGGCCGGATGGCGAGCGCGACAAGCTCGATTTCGCCTTGCTCGGTGGCGCCATCGCCGGCCGGCTCGGCCATGGTCGCAGCGCCGACATCATCGCCGCCCTCCCGGAAAGCGAGCTCTCCGCCGCCGAGGTCGCCGAGATCGGCCTCGGCCTGAAGCTGCGTTCCTATGCCTTCAACCAGTACAAGGCCAAGAGCCGCGAGGCTGAGCAGAGCGAGCCGAAGACCGCGATCCTGCGCGTCGCCGACCCGTCTGCCGTCAAGAAGGCGCTGAAGGCGCGCGAGGCGATCGCCGGTGGCGTCGAGCTTGCTCGCGATCTCGTGAACGAGCCGCCGAACGTGCTCTACCCCGAGGAGTTCGCCGACCGCGCGGCCAAGCTCGAGAAGCTCGGCGTCGAGGTCGAGATTCTCGACGAGAAGCAGCTGAAGAAGATCGGCATGCGCGCGCTGCTCGGGGTCGGCCAGGGCTCGCGGCGTGAGAGCCGCGTCGTGGTGATGCGCTGGAACGGCGCTGGCAAGGGCGAGCAGCCGGTCGCCTTCGTCGGCAAAGGCGTGACCTTCGACACCGGCGGCATCTCGATCAAGCCGGCTGGCGGCATGGAGGACATGAAGGGCGACATGGCGGGCGCCGCCTGCGTCACCGGGCTGATGCACGCGCTCGCGGCCCGGAAGGCCAAAGTCAACGCGGTCGGCGTCATCGGTCTCGTCGAGAACATGCCGGACGGCAACGCCCAGCGTCCCGGCGACATCGTGACCTCGCTCTCCGGCCAGACCATCGAGATCATCAATACCGATGCCGAAGGCCGGCTCGTGCTCGCCGACGTGCTCTGGTACACGCAGGAGCGCTTCAAGCCGGCCTTCATGGTCAATCTGGCGACGCTGACCGGCGCCATCCTGGTCGCGCTGGCGCAGGAGAATGCCGGCCTGTTCTCGAACAATGACGCGCTGGCCGAGCGGCTCTTCGCTGCCGGCAAGGCCACCGGCGAGACGGTCTGGCGCATGCCGCTCGGCGCTGCCTACGACAAGATGATCGATTCCAAGTTCGCCGACATGAAGAACTCGGCCGGGCGCCATGGTGGCTCGATCACCGCGGCGCAGTTCCTGCAGCGCCATGTCAACGACACGCCCTGGGCCCATCTCGACATCGCCGGAACCGGCATGGGGTCGCTCAGCACCGAGATCAACCGCTCCTGGGGCTCGGGTTGGGGCGTACGCCTGCTCGACCGGCTGGTCGCGGATCACTACGAGGCTTGATTCGCATTATCAGCCCGCACGCATAAGCTGCTGGAAAAGCCGGCTTCATGGCCGAGATCTGGTTCTACCATCTGCAGTCCCGTCCGCTTGAGCAGGTCTTGCCGACCTTGCTCGAGCGCTCGCTTGCGCGCGGCTGGAAGGTGGTCGTCGAGTGCTCCAGCCGCGAGCGTCTCGCCTCGCTCGACGACCGGCTCTGGACCTATGCGGACGATTCCTTCCTGCCGCACGGTACGGCCGGCGAGCCGGACGCCGCCGGCAACCCGATCGTGCTCACCACCGACTCGGACAACCCGAATGCGGCGCAGGTCCGTTTCTGCGTCGATGGTGTCCGCATTCCCGACGCATTGGACACCTATGAGCGCGTCATCCTGATGTTCGACGGGGATGATCCGGAAGCTTTGGCTTCGGCCCGCGAGGACTGGAAGAAGTTGCGAGCGCGGGGCCTGGCTGCGACCTATTGGCAGCAGGACGACACCGGCCGCTGGGAGAAGAAAGCGTGAAAATTCCTGTTGCCCTGGCCCGGGCGACTGCGCTCGCCGGCTGTTCCGTCGACATGGGCGGGTATTCCTTCGTTTCCGACGAGCGCGGCACGCGCAGCAGCAGCGCCACGGCCCGCGTCTCGACGCAGGAGGCGATGCTGACGCCCGAAGGCGAATGCGCGGCCGATGTCTCGCTCGATCCGGCGACGCGACCACTGCCGAAGGAGATCGCGCCCGGAATCACCGAATGCGAGCTGGTCAGGCTGAAGGCCAAGCGGCCGACCGACGTGCTCATCGGTGAGAGCGGCAAGGGCCAGCGCGAAGTCCAGGTGCTCTATGCCGAGCCCGGCGGGCGCGAGATCTACATGTTCACCGACAACCGCCTGAGCCGCATCGTCAAGCCGGGGCAGCCAGAGCAGCAGGGCTAACTGCCTCTGGGGCCCGCTAGACCGCCGGCGTCGGGCGATGCCTCAGGCGCTCTCCAGCTCTTCGCTCAGCGAGAGCCATTCCTCTTCGGCCGCGCCGAGAGCCTCGGCGAGTTCGGCGCGCTGGCGTGAAAGCAGCAGCGCCTTCTCTGGGTCGCGCGCGAAGGCCGCGCCATTGCCGAGCACCTCGTCGACCTTCTCGATCAGCCCGGTGAGCTTGGCGATTCGTGCCTCGGCGAGGTTGAGCTTCTGGCGCAGCGGCCCCTGCGCCGCGCGCTTCTGGGCGTTGCCCTTGCGATCCTCGGCCTTGCCCCCAGAGGCGGGCGCTTCCTGCTTGCCCGATTTCTCGCGCCGCGCCGCCTTGGCGCCGCCGAGCACCAGGCTGCGGTAATCCTCCATGTCGCCGTCGAAATTCTTCACCGTGCCGTCCGCAACCAGCCAGAGCTGGTCGGCGCAGGCCTCGATCAGGAAGCGATCGTGGCTGACCAGGATCACGGCGCCGGGATAGTCGTTGATCGCCCTGACCAGCGCCGTGCGGCTGTCGATGTCGAGATGGTTGGTCGGCTCGTCGAGGATCATCAGATGCGGCCCGCCGAAGGTGGCGATGCCGAGCATCAGGCGAGCCTTCTCGCCGCCGGAGAGATTTTTCACCGGCGTGTCGGCCTTGGCTGCGGGAAAGCCGATCTGCGCCGTCCGGGCGCGGACCCGGGCCTCCGGCTGGTCCGGCATCAGCTCGCGGATATGGCCGACGGGCGTGTCCTCCATCCGGAGCTCGTCGAGCTGGTGCTGGGCGAAGTAGGCCGACTGGAGCTTGGACGAGCGCCGCATCTGGCCGGTCTTAGGCTCGAGCCGCCCGCCGATCAGCTTGCAGAAGGTCGACTTGCCGTTGCCGTTCGAGCCGAGCAGGGCGATGCGATCGTCGGGCGACAAGGTCAGGTTGAGCCGCGACAGGATGGTCCGGTCGCCATAGCCGGCGCTTGCGCCTTCGAGCACGACCATAGGAGGCGACAGCGGCCGTTCGGGTGCGGGGAAAGAGAAGGGCTGGACGTCGCGATCCTCGATGACCGCGATCTCCTGCATCTTCTCCAGGCGCTTGACGCGCGATTGCGCCTGCCGCGCCTTGGTCGCCTTCGCCTTGAAGCGATCGACGAAGGCCTGGAGATGCTTGCGCTCGGCGTCCTGCTTCTCGCGCTGCCTGGCGAGATTGGCCTGCTTCTCGGCGCGGAGCTTCTCGAAGGCGCTGTAGCCGCCGCGATAGATCGTCAGCTTGCCCTGGTCGAGATGCAGGATGTGGTCGACGCAGGTGTCGAGCAACTCGCGGTCATGGCTGACCACCAGCACGGTATGCGGATAGCGCTCGAGATAGTCGTAGAGCCAGAGGGTGCCTTCGAGGTCGAGATAGTTGGTCGGCTCGTCGAGCAGCAGCAGGTCGGGCTCGGAGAACAGCACCGCGGCAAGCGCGACGCGCATGCGCCAGCCACCCGAGAAGTCGGAGCAGGGGCGCTGCTGCGCGGCCTCGTCGAAGCCGAGCCCATAGAGCACCGTCGCGGCGCGGGCCGGGGCGGAATGGGCGCCGATATCGGCGAGCCGGGTCTCGATCTCGGCGATGCGCAGCGGGTCCGTCGCGGTCTCGGACTCCTTCATCAGCGCGGAGCGCTCGGTATCGGCCGCCAGAACGACCTCGATCAGCGTCTCCGGTCCGCCTGGCGCCTCCTGCGCGACCCCGCCGATGCGCATGCCCCGCGGCAGGCTGACGCTGCCGCCTTCGGGCGAAAGGTCGCCGGTGATGATGCGGAACAGGGTCGTCTTGCCGGTGCCGTTGCGGCCGACCAGCCCGACGCGCGCGCCTGTCGGCAGCGCCGCGCCGGCCTTGTCCAGCAGCAGCCTGTCGCCGAGCCGGTAGGTGATATCGCTGAGGGTGAGCATGGGCTGGCTTTAGGCAAACTTGTCGGCGCGATGCAAACACGAAATGGCCGGCGAGGGCGCAGACACGAATTCGACATATTCCAGCCATGCTGGAGCCCGCCGGCTCCCGCACCTCGAAGCTTCGTGCAACGCACTGATTCGCAAAGAACAATCCATGCAGCTCGGCTTTCTTGTCCAGCGTCGGCGTCGCGTTTCGCTCATGGCTGTCTTCATCGTTCTTCTGGCCGTCGTCGTCGGCAGCGCCGCCGCGCTCGCGGCGCTGACCCCGTCCCCGGGCTCTCTCCGCGGCAAGGCGGGGGCTCAGATGGGCCAAGCCGGCAGCTTCAAGCAAAGTTAACCGGCTTAGGGTTGTATCGCCCGCAATCGACTGAAGATCGAGCGGGGATACAGAGCAGTGTTCAGCCTAAGGGTGCGGCTTCCCGCCGCCATGCTCGCGCTCGCCTGTCTTGCAGCGATAGCCGTCGGCGTCTCCGCCTATCTCGCCATCTCCAACTGGGCCCATGAAGCGGCGCGAGCGCGGCTGCATGCGCTGGCCGAGAGCCATTCGCGCGCCATCGAACGCCGACTCGTGCTGCTGCGGTCCGAACTCGCAGTGCAGGCCCGCAGCGCCTATACGGTCTCGGCGCTGGACGAGCTGGGCAAATGGCTGGAGCTCGGCTCGCACGATCTCAACAGCATCCTCGCTCACTATCAGGGAGACGGGATGCGACCCGCGGCCGAGCGCATCGCGCTGACCGGGCAGGGCCACCAGCACGGCTATTCCTGGCGTCATGTCCGGATCCACGAGACCTATGCGGCGGCTCTGAAGCAGTTCAACTACGCCGACATTTACCTGGTCTCGATGAAGGGCAGGGTGGTCTACAGCGTCACCAAGGGCCCTGAATTCGGCCGCCTCCTCAGCGATCCGCAGCTCGTCGATACCGGGCTCGCCCGAGTGGTCGAGGAGGCCCGCCACAAGCCCGCCGGCACGCAGATTTTGCGCGATTTCGCGCCCTACGAGCTCTTCGGCGGCGAACCACGCGCTTTTCTGGCGGCGCCCTTCTACGACACTGAATCCGGGGAAACCGAGCAGAGCGGGACCATCGTCATCGCCGTCAATTCCGGGCTGATCGACGATGTGCTCCGCGCCAATGCTGCCGGGGTCGGTGAGATCGGTGTCTTCGTCATCGGCGATGACGGCATCATGCGTTCCAGCCCCTCGGCTCGCCGCGAGGCATCGGCGCCGCGCGATACGCTCGACCAGCGCAGGTTGGCCGCGCTTTCGGGTGATGCGTTGCTGCGGATGTCGAGCCTTGACGGCACGCCCCTCGTCGCCAGCGGCCAGAAGATCTCGGCCGGCGACTGGCACTGGCAGCTCTGGCTCACCGAGCCAGAACGCACCGCCTTCGCCGTCGTCGGCAAGATCCAGGGGGCGATCGTCACTGCGGGCCTGCTCGTCCTGGCGCCTCTGCTCGGCTTTGCGATCCTGCTCGGCTGGTCGGTGGCGCGGCCGATCGGCGGGCTCTCCGACGCGCTTGCCGGCATCGCAGCCGGCCGCACCGACCAGCCGATACCGGGCGCCCAACGACGCGACGAGATCGGCGGCATCGCCGCCTCGATCGGCGTGATCCGCGAGACATTGCAGCGCGAGGCGCAATGGCGCGAGGCGCAGCAGGAGACGCGCCGCGCCGAGGCCGACCGGCATCGCCGCAGCCTTCTCGGCGAACTTGCAGGCGAGCTCGAGCAATCGGTCCGCACCGTCAGCGCGTCCGTCGCGACGGCGGCAGGGGCGCTCGCCGCCACCGCCGACCAGCTCAGCGAGAGCGCCAGCGAGGCCAGGACTGGCGCCGCCGACGCCGATGTCTCGACCGGCAACGCGATCGCCCGGGTCCACTCGATCGAGCGCGCGGCGCAGGATCTGCTCGGCGCCGTCGACAGCCTGTCGGCCGAAGTCCGCCACTCCGATCTCACGGCGGGGCAGGCGCACAGGCACGCCGACGAGGTCAGCCAGGTCGTCGACGGGCTGGCCACGGGCGCGGCTCGTGTCTCCGAGGTTGTCGGCCTGATCTCGGCCATTGCCGGCCAGACCAATCTGCTCGCGCTCAACGCGACCATCGAGGCGGCGCGTGCCGGTGAGGCCGGACGGGGCTTTGCTGTCGTCGCCGCCGAGGTGAAGTCGCTCGCGACCCAGACCGCCGGTGCCACTCAGGACATCGCGCTCCAGATCGACGCGATGAACCGGGCGACCGTCGCCACGGTCGAAGGCATGGCCGGGATTCGGGCCATGGTGCAGGAGCTGAGCGAGGCGACGCGGCGCACCGCGCACACCATGCTGCGCCAGCACGAGGCGACGCGTGCCATTGCCGCCGACGTCGTCGCCGCGACGCAGGAGATCGTCCAGATCGGCCAGGCGACGGGGCAGGTGGCGCTCGCCTCGCACCAGACGGCAGGCTCGGCCGAAGCCGTGCTGGCCGCAGCGGACGAGCTGACTGGGCTGGCGCAGGCGCTCGAAGGCCGCGTCGACCGGCTGATCGCCGAACTTCGCGTCGCCTGAGTGCTTGTCGTCGCTCAGCGCTTTGGCTAACGCTGGCGCATGCGTACCGCCTTCTACACCGGCTCCTTCGATCCCGTGACCAACGGCCATGCCGACGTCATCGCGGCGGCGTCCAAGCTATGCGACCGGCTCGTGCTCGCGATCGGCGTCCATCCCGGAAAGAAGCCGGTGCTTTCCGTCGAGCAACGTGCCGCGCTGCTGCGTGTCGTCGCGGAGCCGTTGGCGCAGGCGGCCGGCGCGAGCGTCGAGGTCGTGACCTTCGATGATCTGGCCGTCGACGCAGCCCGCAAGGCCGGGGCGAGCATCATCATCCGCGGCCTGCGCGACGGTACCGATCTCGACTACGAGATGCAGATGGTCGGCATGAATGCGGCGATGGCGCCGGAGCTGCAGACCGTGTTTCTGCCGGCGACGCCGCTGACCCGCCATATCACCGCCACCCTGGTGCGCCAGATCGCTGCGATGGGCGGCGATATCTCGGCCTTCGTGCCGGCGCCGGTCGAACACGCGCTGAAGGCTGCCTTCGCCACCAAGGCGTGAGGGCGCTGTCCAGCGTTTAAGGCACTCGCCGGGTTGCAATTTCGCGACTGGGATGGTGTTTCTGAAGCCTTGCCGACTCGCTGCGCCGTCCGGCGCAAACTCCTCCTGAAGAGCCCTGCGATGCGCCTCTCCCGCTATTTCCTGCCGATCCTGCGCGATACGCCCAAGGAGGCCGAGATCGTCTCGCATCGGCTGATGCTGCGCGCGGGCATGATCCGCCAGCAATCGGCCGGCATCTACTCCTGGCTGCCGCTGGGCCTGCGCGTCCTCAACAAGATCAGCGCCGTGGTCCGCGAGGAGCAGAACCGCGCCGGCGCCGTCGAGATCCTGATGCCGACGATCCAGTCGGCCGATCTCTGGCGCGAGAGCGGACGCTACGACGCCTATGGCAAGGAGATGCTGCGGCTCAAGGACCGGCACGACCGCGAGATGCTCTACGGCCCGACCAATGAGGAGATGGTCACCGAGATCTTCCGGTCCTACGTCAAGTCCTACAAGGACCTGCCGCTCAACCTCTACCACATCCAGTGGAAGTTCCGGGACGAGGTCCGCCCGCGCTTCGGCGTGATGCGCGGCCGCGAGTTCCTGATGAAGGACGCCTATTCCTTCGACCTCGACCAGGCCGGCGCGCGCCATGCCTACAACCGGATGTTCACAGCCTATCTGCGCACCTTCGCGCGGCTCGGCCTTAAGGCGATCCCGATGCGGGCCGACACCGGCCCGATCGGCGGCGACCTCAGCCACGAGTTCATCGTGCTCGCCTCGACCGGCGAGAGCGAGGTCTTCTGCCATCAGGACTATCTCGGCTTCGAGACGCCGTCGGCTGACACCGATTTCGACAGCGTTGCCGGGCTGCAGGGCGTGGTCGACAAGTGGACGAGCCTCTACGCCGCCACCGAGGAGATGCACGACAAGGCGGCCTTCGACGCCATTGCGGCCGACAAGCAGGTTTCGGCCCGCGGCATCGAGGTCGGCCACATCTTCTATTTCGGCACCAAATACTCCGAGCCGATGGGCGCGACGGTCGCCGGCCCCGACGGGCGCGAGACGCCGGTCCATATGGGCTCCTACGGCATCGGCCCGAGCCGGCTCGTTGCCGCGCTGATCGAGGCCGGCCATGACGAGGCCGGCATCGTCTGGCCCGACGAGATCGCGCCCTTCGACATCGCGATCCTCAACCTGAAGACCGGCGATGCCGCGACCGACGCCGCCTGCGAGCAGCTCTACAAGGGCCTCGCCGCCAAGGGCTACGACATGCTCTATGACGACCGCGACGAGCGGCCGGGTGGTAAGTTTGCCACTGCCGATCTGATCGGCATGCCCTGGCAGGTGATCGTCGGGCCGAAATCCCTCGCCGAAGGCAAGGTCGAGCTGAAGCGGCGCGCAGGCGGCGAACGCGAGCTGGTTTCGCTGGAGGCGGCCCTGGCCCGCTTCCCCGGCAAGAGCGTGTGAGCGGGGCGCGGCGATGAGCATGGCCAGCGAGGCGCCTCCTGCTGCAGCGGCGCCCACCGGCACGAAGCCCTTTGCCGGCTTCGAATGGTTGCTCGCCGGACGCTATCTGCGCACGCGCCGCCGCGAAGGCTTCGTCTCGGTCATCGCCGGCTTCTCCTTCCTCGGCATCCTGCTCGGCGTTGCCACGCTGATCATCGTGATGTCGGTGATGAACGGCTTCCGCAAGGAGCTGCTGGAGAAGATCGTCGGCGTCAACGGCCACATCTTCGCCACCCCGATCGACCGTCCGCTCGACGATTACGAGGCGGTGGCGCAGCGGCTGCGCAAGGTGCCCGGCATCAAGTTCGCGATCCCGCTGGTTGAGGGGCAGGCGCTTGCCTCCTCGCAGGTCGGCAATGGCGGTGTGCTGGTGCGCGGCATCTCGGAGGAGGACATCAAGTCGATCCCCTTCGTCGCCAACAACATCAAGCAGGGCACGCTCGACGGTTTCGGCACGTCAGGCGGCGTCGCCATCGGCCGGCGGCTCGCAGGCTCGCTCGGCCTGCAGGCCGGCGACACCATCACCATCGTCACGCCGCGCGGGGCTTCGACGCCCTTCGGCACGGCGCCGCGGATCAAGGCCTATCCGATCACGGCGATCTTCGAGATCGGCATGTCGGAGTTCGACGCCTCCTTCGTCTTCATGCCGTTGGGCGAGAGCCAAGCCTATTTCAACCGCGACGGTGACGTGAACGTCATCGAGATCTTCATCGACAATCCCGACCAGACACAGGCGGTGCGCGATGCGATCGAGGCGGATGCGCCGCGCCCGCTCGTCCTGTCCGACTGGCGCCAGCGCAACCGAACCTTCTTCAACGCGCTCGAGGTCGAGCGCAATGTGATGTTCATCATCCTGACGCTGATCGTGCTGGTCGCGACCCTCAACATCGTCTCCGGCCTGATCATGCTGGTGAAGGACAAGACCGAGGACATCGCGATCATGCGCACCATGGGCGCCTCGCGCGGCACGGTGCTCCGGGTTTTCCTGATCACGGGAGCAGCGATCGGCGTCTTCGGCACCATAGCCGGCTTCATCCTGGGCGTCGTCTTCGCCAAGAACATCCAGACCATCAACAAGGGGCTGAGCAGCCTGCTGGGCGTCAATCCCTGGGACCCGACGGTGCGCTTCCTCAGCGACATCCCCTCGGTGATCGACTGGCGCGAAGTCGCCGTCGTCGTGGTGATGACGCTCGTCCTGTCGCTGCTGGCGACGCTCTATCCGGCCTGGAAGGCGGCGCGGCTCGACCCCGTCAAAGCCTTGCGGATGGGCTGAGGAGCAGAAGGCAGATGGCAACCGAAACCCCCGCGCTCTTCCTCTCGCAGATCGAGCGCTTCTATCCGCAGACCGATGGGCCGCTGGAGATCCTGCGCAAGGCCGATTTCGCGATCTGGCCCGGCGAGATGGTGGCGCTCGTGGCGCCGAGCGGGACCGGCAAGTCGACCTTGCTCCACGTCGCCGGCCTGCTGGAGAGCCCCGATGCCGGCGAAGTCTTCGTCGGCGGCATTGCGACCTCGCAGCTCGACGACAAGGACCTGACCCGGCTGCGGCGCACCGAGATCGGATTCGTCTACCAGTTCCACCACCTCCTGCCCGAATTCACCGCGCTGGAGAACGTGGTGCTGCCGCAGCGCATTCGCGGCCTCGGCAAGCAGGAGGCGTCCGAGCGGGCGACGGAGCTGCTGACCTTCCTCGGGCTGGGGGACCGGCTGGACCATCTGCCGAGCGAATTGTCGGGCGGCGAGCAGCAGCGCGTCGCCATCGGCCGCGCCGTCGCCAACGCGCCGCGCCTGCTCCTGGCCGACGAGCCGACCGGCAATCTCGACCCGCACACCTCGCTGCACGTGTTCGGTACGCTGGTGGCGCTGGCCCGGGCCTCCGGGCTCGCGGCGCTGATCGCGACGCATAATCTCGATCTGGCCTATCGCATGGACCGGCGCGTCACCATCCGCGAAGGGCTGGTCGTCCCGCTCGACTGAGGCTGGGCCTCGGGACGGCGCCGACCGGGTCGAGGCGACTTGACCGGCGCATGCGCCGCGCGTGCATGGCAGATTGCAGGACCGCCCGGCCGGGCGCCTGGTTCCGGTCCGGAACCGCGGGAGCCTCTGGCCTGGTCAGGACGACCTTGCTTTCCGGCGCGGCGCGACGACGATCAGGCCGGCGACGACGATCACCGCGATCCCGGCCCAGGTCGCCGGCGCCGGAAAGTCGCCGAACACTGCAAGCCCCAGAATGGTCGCGCCGACCAGCTCGAGATAGACCAGCGGCGACAGCGTCGAGACCTGGGCGAAGCGGAAGGCGCTGATCGTCATCAGATTGCTGGCCGCCGAAACCAGGCCCATGAGCAGGATCAGCATGAAGCCCTCGCGGTCCGGCACGCTCCATTGGAAGGCGACGAAAGGCGTCAGCATGGCGATGCCGAGGATCAGCTGCAGCGTCAGGGTCGATAGCGGCGAGGAGGCCTTCGCCGTGGCGCGCGTCATCACCAGATAGCAGGCCATCAGCCCTCCCGAGAGCAGAGCGATCAGCGTGCCGCTGCTGGTCTCGGCGCCGGGACGCACGACCAGGAGCGCACCGGCGAAGCCGAGCCCGACCGCCGCGAAGCGGCGCCAGTCGAGCCCCTCGCGCAGGATCACGGTCGCGAGCAGGGTCGCGATGATCGGGGCGATGAAATAGGCGCCGAGCGCATCGGCGAGCGGCACATGCTTGATCGCCATGAAGTACGAGGTCATGGCGCCGACGAGGAAGGCGGTCCGGACGATTTGGGGCAGGAACTGCCCGCGCGCGACCAGCGGCTCAGGCGAACGCCACTGCGCGATGGCCACGATCGGAAGCAGGAAGCCGAGCGCCGCGACATAGCGGGCCCAGCTCAGGAAGACGGCCGAATGCGCGCTGCTGAGATATTTCGCGATCGCGTCGGAGCTCGGGATGATCAGCATGGATCCCGCCATCAGCGCGATGCCGAGCGCCGTGTTGCGTCCCTGATCGGCCTGGCTCTTCCGGGGGCTCGTCGTCGCGGCCGCCTCGTTCCCGGTTTCGCGCGCCCCGGTCTTCTGATGCGTATCCATAAGCGGGGGTCCCGGCCGGCTCGGCTCCGCGGTCATGGATGCGAAGCCCGTGCCGGCTTGGCGTGGAGCTGTCTTCGGCGCAAGTCAGTCGAAGCTGAAGAAAGGTTTTGTTAACCGCTGTCGAATGCGAGGCAGATGGAACTAACCTACCGGCATTGACGAGAACAAAATAGGAACTAATCTGAACATAGATCGAACGAAGGAGATCGACATGCTGATCGCTCGCAAGCTGATGGCCGGCGCCGCCGAGTTTTTCGCCCTGGCGCTGTTCGTCGGAATGATCTGGGTCTGGGCTGCGCTCGCCGCCGCTCCTGGCGTCTGAGAAGGTTGATGGCGTGCCTCGCGGCCACGGCTGCGCGGCATGCGCCGGGCGTCCACAGGCCCGGCCCCGGCAGTGTCTCGACCCCGGCGCGGCGCTGCGCGATAACCCGCCCGAGAGGGCATCATGAGCGACCGGAAGAACGATTCGCAGGTTGAGGACGAGGTCGGATTCGTCCACCTCCACGTCCATTCGAGCTATTCCCTGCTTGAAGGCGCGATCCAGGTCGGCGCGCTTGCCAAGCTCGCGGCCGGCGACGGTCAGCCGGCGATGGCGCTGACCGACACCAACAATCTGTTCGGCGCGCTGGAATTTTCCGAGAAGCTGGCGGGCGTCGGCGTGCAGCCGATCGCCGGCGTGCAGCTCGGCGTCGATTTCGGTGACGACGAGACGGGCGGCCGCAAGCCCGTCCAGCCGGTGATCGGCCATCTCGTCCTGCTCGCCATGAACGAGGCGGGCTACGGCAACCTGATGAAACTGGTGAGCCAGGCCTGCCTCGCCGCCGGCACCGGCCAGCCCGTGGTGACCATCGAGCAGCTTGCCGAAAGCCGGGAGGACCTGATTGCGCTGACGGGCGGGGCTGGCGGTCCCCTCGACCTTGCCCTGCGGGCCGGACAGCCGGCGCAGGCCGGGGCGCGGCTGCTGCGGCTGCAGACGATCTTCGGTGATCGTCTCTATGTCGAGTTGCAACGCCATGAGCGCGATGACGGCCCTTCGGTCGAGGCCGGGTTGCTCAAGCTCGCCTATGACGCCGACCTGCCGATCGTCGCGACCAACGAACCCTATTTCGGAAAGCCGGCGGATTTCGAGGCGCACGACGCCTTGCTGGCGGTCGCGGCCGGGCGGCTGCTGTCCGACAATGAGCGCCGCCGCGTCACGCCGGAGCACTATTTCGCAACGCGGGCCGAGATGAAGCGTCGCTTCGCCGATCTGCCGGAGGCGCTGGCCTCGACCGTCGAGATCGCGCGGCGCTGCTCCTGGCGCGTCGGTACCCGCAAGCCGATCCTGCCGCGCTTCGGCGAGGAGGGGCGCGACGAGGCCGAGGAGCTGGAAAGCCAGGCGCGGGCAGGGCTCGCCGCAAGGCTGGAGAAGCATGGGCCGGCACAGGGCTTCGCCGTCGAGGATTACGACAAGCGGCTCACCTTCGAGCTCTCGATCATCACCCGGATGAAGTTCCCGGGCTACTTCCTCATCGTTTCCGACTTCATCAAATGGGCCAAGGACCACGACATACCGGTCGGGCCCGGCCGCGGCTCGGGCGCCGGCTCTCTCGTCGCCTATGCGCTGACCATCACCGACGTCGACCCGCTGCGCTTCGGCCTGCTGTTCGAGCGCTTCCTCAATCCGGATCGCGTCTCGATGCCGGACTTCGACATCGACTTCTGCCAGTACCGGCGTGAAGAGGTGATCGAGTACGTCAAGCACCGCTATGGCGAGGAGCGCGTCGCCCAGATCATCACCTTCGGCACCTTGCAGGCGCGCGGCGTGCTGCGCGACGTCGGCCGCGTTCTGGAAATGCCCTACGGCCAGGTCGACAAGCTGACCAAGCTGGTGCCGCAGAACCCGGCAAAGCCGATCACGCTGCCGGAAGCGATCGCCGGCGAGCCGAAGCTGCAGGAGGCGGCGGCCGAGGAGCCGGTCGTCGCGCGGCTGCTCGAGATCGCCCAGAAGCTCGAGGGCCTGCACCGGCACGCCTCGACCCACGCCGCCGGCGTCGTCATCGGCGACCGGCCGCTGGAGCAGCTGGTCGCGCTTTCGGTCGATCCGCGCACCGGCATGCGCGTCACCCAGTTCAACATGAAATGGGTCGAGCAGGCCGGGCTGGTGAAGTTCGACTTCCTCGGCCTGAAGACGCTGACGACGCTGACCATCGCGGTGAAGCTGATCGCGCAGCGCGACATCAAGGTCGATCTCGCGCAGTTGCCCTTCGACGACCCGACCACCTACGCCATGCTGGCCCGCGGCGAGACCGTCGGTGTGTTCCAGGTGGAATCGGTCGGCATGCGCAAGGCGCTGGTCGAGATGAAGGCCGACCGGATCGAGGATCTGATCGCGCTGGTGGCGCTCTACCGCCCCGGCCCGATGGACAACATCCCGACCTATTGCCGCCGCAAGCTTGGGCTGGAGGAGCCGACCTATCTCCATCCCGGCATGGAGCCCTACCTCTCAGAGACGCATGGCATCATCGTCTACCAGGAGCAGGTGATGCAGGTGGCGCAGGCGCTCTCGGGCTATTCGCTCGGCGAAGCCGACCTGCTGCGCCGCGCCATGGGCAAGAAGATCAAGGCGGAGATGGACGCCCAGCGCGACCGCTTCGTGAAGGGCGCCATCGAGAACGGCATCAAGAAGGACATCGCTTCCGAGATCTTCGATCTCCTGGCGAAATTCGCAGACTACGGCTTCAACAAGAGCCATGCCGCGGCCTATGCCGTCGTCGCCTTCCAGACCGCCTATCTCAAGGCCAATTTCCCGGTCGAGTTCCTCGCGGCGTCGATGACGCTCGATATCGGCAACACCGACAAGCTCTCGGAATTCCGCCGCGATGCCGAGCGCCTCGGCATCAAGGTCGAGCGGCCCTCGATCAACCGCTCGGGCGTCGATTTCGACGTCGCCGACGGCGCGATCCGCTATGCGCTCGGCGCGATCAAGGGCGTCGGGCGGGCCGCGGTCGAATCGATCGTCGTGGCGCGTTCCAAGGAGGGGCCGTTCCGCGACCTCGCCGATTTCGCCCGCAGGATCGATACGCGGCTGGTCAATCGCCGAACGATCGAGGCGCTGATCTGCGCCGGCACGCTCGACGAGATCGAGCCGGAACGCGCCAAGGCGATGGCGGCCGTCGACGGCATGCTGGCGCTCTCCAACCGCACCCGCGATGCGGCGGAGGGCGGCCAGTCGGAACTCTTCGGCGGCGGCGGGGTGGCGGAAGCCTTCCGCATTCCGCCCTTCGAGCCCTGGGCTCCGGCCGAGCGCCTTCAGCGCGAGCACGACGCCGTCGGCTTCTTCCTCTCCGGCCATCCGCTCGACGATTACGAGCATGTGCTGAAGCGGCTGCGGGTCCAGAGCTATGCCGATTTCGCCCGCACCGTCCGGGCCAGCGGCACTTCGATCGCCAAGGTCGCCGCCTCGGTCATCGATCGATCGGAGCGCCGGACAAAGTCCGGCAACAAGATGGGCATCGTCCAGCTCTCCGATCCCAGTGGCCAGTTCGAGGCGATCCTGTTCTCGGAAGGCCTGCAGCGCTATCGCGAGTTGCTCGAGCCCGGCGCTGCGCTGGTGCTGCGGCTCTCGGCCGTGCTCGACGGCGAGGAGGTGCGTCCGCGGATCGAGGATGTCGAGCGCCTCGACGAACTGGCCTCGCGCCAAAAGCAGGATCTCTGCGTCTTCCTGCGCGACGACAAGGCACTCGCCTCGATCGCCGAGCGGATCAAGCCGCGCGGCGACGGCGCCCGGGCCGTGGGCAAGGTCTCGCTGGTGATGATCCTGGACGACGGCGCCCAGGAGGTCGAGGTCGAGTTGCCCGGGCGTTACCCGATCAACCAGCAGGTCGCGAACGCCGTCCGCGCCGCGCCGGGCGTGGTGAACGTCGAGCTGCGCTGACGGAAGGCATGTCGAAGCAGGGCCTTCCGGCCCCTCTTCCTGAGGAGCAGCCGAAGGCTGCGTCTCGACGGATGTTCCCGGAGTCTCTGGAGCCAGTTCGACCATGCTTCGAGACGCGATCCAATGAAACGCTCCTCGGGACTCAGATGGAGAACGGCCGGAAGCGGTTTCTTGAGCTTGCGCTGTAAGCCGTTGCTGCCTCAGAGTGTTTGCAGAAGACGATGACGTCCGGGGGGACCTGATGAAGCAGTATGTCGCGCGCATTCCGATGAGCCTTGCCGTGCCGGACGCCATGCATTGGGCGATCAAGGACGTGCTCGAGGGTGAGTACGAGGCCGGGTTC
Organism: Allobosea rubneri; assembly: GCF_032464875.1. Lineage (NCBI taxonomy): Bacteria > Pseudomonadati > Pseudomonadota > Alphaproteobacteria > Hyphomicrobiales > Alloboseaceae > Allobosea > Allobosea rubneri. Next base: position 88,025 of record NZ_JAWDID010000005.1, on the reverse strand, counting down.
GACGGCGTCGGCCTCGACATCCTCGACATCGGCGCAAATGTCGGCTCCTTCGCGCTCTGGGCGACGGCGCGCTGGCCGGGCAGCGTCGTCACCTCCTATGAGCCGCATCCCGGCACCTTTGAGCTGCTCAAGCGCAACACCGATCGGCGCCGCGACATCCGGGCGGTCAATGCGGCGCTGTTCCCCGGCGGCCAGAAGACGGCAAGCTTCGTCAGCCGTTTCGCCGGCGACGGGGAATCGGGGCTGGCGTCCTATGCCGGCGACACCTTCGTCGACGGCGCCATGGTCGAGCGCTACGAGGTCGCGGTGGTCGATCCGGCGAGCCTGCCCTCGGCCGATATCGTCAAGATCGACATCGAGGGCGGCGAGGGCGACGTGCTCGACCACATCGACCTCTCGCAGACCTCGCTCGTCCTGCTGGAATATCAGAACCGCAAGAACCGGCTGCAGCTCGAGGCCCGGCTCGCCGCTGATTTCGAGCTGATCGATACGGTGGAGCATATCTGGGACCCGCTGCTCGAGCAGCGCTGCTACCGCCCCGATCTCGCCGGTGACGTCTATGGTCGCATGTTCGCGGCCCGCAGGGGGATCACCCGGATGACCAGGTCGGCCACGCGATGATCGACGCCGGGACGGCACTGATCGCCGTCGATCTCCAGAACGATTTCTGCAGCGGCGGCAGCCTCGCCGTGCCCGGAGGCGAGGAGGTCGTTCCGCTCGTCAATGCGCTCGGAAGAAACTTCTCCACGGTCGTGCTTACGCAGGACTGGCACCCTGCCGGTCACGCCTCCTTTGCCTCAAGCCACCCGGGGCGCGCGCCCTTCGAGATCGTCGAGATGCCCTATGGCCCGCAGGTGCTCTGGCCGGACCATTGCGTCCAGGGACAGGCCGGTGCCGATTTCCATCCGGCAATCGAACTCAGCATGGCACAGGCCGTCATCCGCAAGGGCTTCCATCGCGGGGTCGACAGCTATTCCGGCTTCGTCGAGGCCGATGGCCGCACGCCGACGGGGCTCGCCGGTTATCTGCGCGAGCGCGGTGTCGGGCGCATCGTCATAGCCGGGCTCGCCACGGATTTCTGCGTCAACTGGACGGCGCAGGATGCGGTCCGCGGCGGCTTCGAGGTGCTCGTCGTCGAGGAGGCCTGCCGGGCGATCGATCTCGACGGTTCGCTTGATCGGGCCTGGGCCGAAATGAACGCGCTCGGCGTCCGGCGCGTGAGCATGGCGGAGTTCGCCGGCTAGACCAGCATTGTGCTTCAGTAGAGCGCGGCGGCCGGGTGCAGCTCGGCCCGGTCGCGGCCGAGGCGCTTCGAGCGATAGAGCGCTTCATCGGCCTGCTGCAGCAGCGCTTCCAGCCGATTGTCGGCGACGCTCCCCTCGGCGACGCCGATGCTGAGCGTCGGCTTCACCCTGGTCTCGCCCCAGGCCGCCAGGGCCCGCCCGAAGGCGGCGCGAATCCGGTTGGCGACGCCGATCGCCTCCGCCGCTGTCAGATGCGGGAGCACGACGACGAACTCGTCGCCGCCCTGCCGCGCCAGGATATCGCTCGCGCGCAGTTCGCTGCGCGCCGCATCGGCGAAGATCAGCAGGATCTTGTCGCCGGCAGCGTGGCCATGGGTGTCGTTGAGCCGCTTGAAATGATCGATATCGATGAGCAGGACGGCGAGCCTGCGCGGGCGCCGCACGGCTTCGGCCGTCAGTTCCTCGATCGAGCGCTCCAATCCGTTGCGGTTCAGCGCTCCCGTCAGCGCATCCTGCTGAGCGAGCGAGACGAGCGCGTTGCGATGGCGCTCGGTGGCGAGCAGCAGCAGGGCGCAACCGCGCAGCAGCAGGAAGGCGGTGCCGGTGACTGCCAGCCAGGGCTGTGCCTCGTTCGGCGTGAAGAGCTCGGGGCCGATCTGGCCGGAGGCGGCGAGGTAGGCGTTGAAGGCGAAGGTCGCGGCGGTCGGCGCGAACAGGCCGATCAGGATCGCGCCCGAGACCAGACGCTCGCGCCGCAACAGGTTGAGCCCCTCGCGGACCACGGCGATGTCGCAGCCGCTCGCCAGCACGGACATCAGCATGACGCGGTTGGTGAAGCCTTCGGGCTCGTTCCAGAGCAGCAGCAGAATGCCAGCGATGGCGATGGCGGCGAGGTAGATCGGCAGGCGGGCCGGACGCCCGGCGAAGGACCTGACGCTGTAGAGCGTGAGCAGATAGCCGGTCCAGCTCACGAGATTGGCGAGCGGTATCGAGATCAGGTCCGGGATCGAGCCGCGCAGGGCGACACCGATCGTACCGATCCCGATCAGCAGGTTGCTCAACCCCCACCACAGCGGCCAGCGCTCGAATCGACCCGTGGCGAACGCGAGCAACTGCACGAGCCCGAGCAGCGTGCAGGTGATCGCGCCTGCCAGATAGATTGTCCTCAGGTCGAGATCCACGCAGCCGCCAAGTCGATTCTGTCGTAGCGAAACGCCTAGCAGCATCCCGTGAATCGTTGGTTCACGGCGCGTCTCCCGCTCGGGAAGCGGCCAGCGCGTTCTGCTGGCGCCGCCGGCGACGATCCTGTCAATCAGTGTTCGCTCATGATCGTCATGCGCTTGTCTTCGGCCTGACGCAACGCTAGCTCGGACACGGCCGGGGGGCGCCACCGCATCGACAGATGCCATGATCGGAAACGGAAGATCCCCATGACATTTTCCCTGAAGTCTCTTTGCGCTGCCGTTGCGGTCTCCATCCTGGGCTTCGGCCCTGGCGCTATGGCTCAGGCTCCTGCCGATCAGATGGCCATCGCCTATCAGGCGGGGCGCAATCAGCTCGGCATTCTCGCCTATTGCGCGGAGAAGGGCCATGCCGGAGCCGACGTCGTCGAGATCCAGCGCAAGATGCTCGGCCTGATTCCCGTGCCCGCCGACAAGAGCGCCGGCGATACGGCCGAGGAAGCCGGCCGCAAGGGGACGATCTCGATGATGGGCGTCACCCAGGACATCGAGACGATAGCGAAGGCGCAGGGCGGCTCGGCGGCGAGCTACTGCAAGCAGATCGGCGATGTCGTGAAGCAGGCCGGCGCGTCGCTGCCGAAATGACGCCGATCAGGGCAGAGGCGCTGTCTGCTCGAGATCGTGACGTATTCTCAGGGGCATGCTCGGCTATTCCAAGGTGTTGATCGAGCATGCGCGGCGGCGTTGATCGCTCGCCTCTGCCGGCGCGGCCCGTATCGGCCGCCCGGCAATGCTGTCTCGCCGCGGGGTTCCGCCTTGCATTTTCGCCGCGCGCCCTGTAAGGCGCAGGCCATTCCACATGGGGAGCATCACCTCGATACCGAGGCGTTCCGGTGACCGGCCAGTCGATGCCCGGCTCATTTCGCTCCCCAGAGGCTCAACCGGAAGGACAAGAATACGATGGCTCTGCCTGATTTCTCCATGCGCCAGCTCCTCGAGGCCGGCGCCCACTTCGGCCACCAGGCCCATCGCTGGAACCCGAAGATGTCGCCGTACATCTACGGGACCCGTAACAATATCCACATTCTCGACCTGTCGCAGTCGGTGCCGATGCTGTCGCGCGCCCTGCAGGCGGTCAGCGACACCGTCGCCCGTGGCGGCCGCGTCCTCTTCGTCGGCACCAAGCGCCAGGCGCAGGATGCCATCGCCGACGCCGCCAAGCGTTCGGCCCAGTACTATGTCAACTCCCGCTGGCTCGGCGGCATGCTGACCAACTGGAAGACCATCTCGGCTTCGATCCAGCGCCTGCGCAAGGTCGACGAGCTGCTGAACGGCGCCAGCACCGGCCTGACCAAGAAGGAGCGCCTGATGCTGGCGCGCGAGCGCGACAAGCTCGAGAAGGCGCTCGGCGGCATCAAGGACATGGGCGGCACGCCCGACATGATCTTCGTGATCGACACCAACAAGGAGCAGCTGGCGATCAAGGAGGCTCAGCGCCTCGGCATCCCGGTCGCCGCCATCGTCGACTCGAACTCGGATCCGGACGGCATCACCTTCCCGGTCCCGGCCAATGACGACGCCGGCCGCGCCATCCAGCTCTATTGCGACCTGATCGCCCGTTCGGCCATCGACGGCATCTCGCGCGCCTCGGGCGATCACGGCATCGACCTCGGCGCCGCCGAGGCCCCGCTCGTCGAGACCGCTCTGGCCGAGCCGGCCGCCGACGCGGCCGCCGCTTTCGAGCTGCTGACCGCCCCGCGCGGCGCCCCGGACGACTTCATGAAGCTCTCGGGCATGGGCCCGGAGATCGTGCAGAAGCTCAATGACGGCGGCATCTTCCACTTCTGGCAGCTCGCTGCCATGAGCCCGGCGGATGTCAGCAAGGTCGATCATGACCTGAAGCTGGCCGGCCGCATCGAGAGCCAGGGCTGGGTTGCCCAGGCCCGCGATCTCGCCGACGCCTGATTCTCCAGGATTGCGGCGCGTCATCGGCGCGTCGCACTTCGATACTGACTAAAGCCGAAGCAGCGCCGACGGCCGGAAACGGAGCGTCGGCGTTTGCCGATCGGTACCACGACCAGGATTGCGGCACGCCATCGGGCGGCGCCGCCAAGAGAGCAAGGACGACGCAAATGGCTGCGATCACCGCCGGCATGGTGAAGGAACTCCGCGACAAGACCGGCGCGGGCATGATGGACTGCAAGGCCGCTCTGTCGGCCACCGACGGCAATATGGAAGCCGCCGTTGACTGGCTGCGTGCCAAGGGCCTGTCAAAGGCCGCCAAGAAGGCCGGCCGCGTCGCCGCCGAGGGCCTCGTCGCCGTCGCCGTGCGCGGCAACAGCGGCGTCGTGGTCGAGGTCAACTCCGAGACCGACTTCGTCGCCCGCAACCTCGAGTTCCAGGCGCTGGCCCGCACCATCGCCGATGTCTCGCTCGAGCGGGGCGGTGATGTCGAGGCGCTGGCCGCCCATCACTATCCGGGCGGCGGCACGGTTGCCGACGCGATCGCCAACGCCATCGCCACGATCGGCGAGAACATGACGCTGCGCCGTGTCGCGCAGGTCTCGGTTTCGGCCGGCGTCATCGGCTCCTATGTCCATGGTGCCGTCACCGACGGTCTCGGCAAGATCGGCGTCATCGTCGGCCTGGAAACGTCCGGCCAGGGCGAGGAACTCGCCACGATCGGCCGCCAGGTCGCCATGCACATCGCCGCCAGCAACCCTGTCGCGCTCGATCTGGCTTCGGTCGATCCGGCCGTGCTGGAGCGCGAGAAGGGCATCCTGGCCGAGAAGAACGCCGGCAAGCCCGAGCATGTCCTCGCCAAGATCGTCGAGAGCGGCATGAAGAGCTACGCCAAGGAGTACTGCCTGCTCGAGCAGACCTACATCCATGACGGCTCCAAGTCGGTCTCGCAGGTGCTGAAGGAGGCCGAGGGCAAGGTCGGCGGTCCGATCAAGATCACCGGCTTCGCGCGCTTCGCGCTCGGCGAGGGCATCGAGAAGGAAGAGCAGGACTTCGCGGCCGAGGTCGCCGCGGCCGGCGGGACCGCTGGCTGAAAAGCCGGTTGATAGAGACCAGAAAGGCCGCGCATCGCGCGGCCTTTTTTGCAAGAAGCTGACATCGCTCCCAATCCGAGAGTGGCGGCACGAAACGGAGAGCCCCGATGAGACCCAAACGCGTGCTTGTGAAGCTCTCGGGCGAAGCCCTGGCGGGAGCGAGCGGAAACGGCCTCGACGGCGCGACGCTGACGGCGCTTGCGGCGGATATCTCAGCTGCGGCGCGCGAGGGTGTCGAGATCGGCATCGTCGTCGGCGGCGGCAATTTCTTCCGTGGCGTCCAGGGGCTGAACAAGGGGCTCGACCGCACCAGCGCCGACTCGATCGGCATGCTCGGCACGGTGATGAACGCGCTCGCGCTCGAACATGCGATCGAGACGGCCGGCGCTCCGGCCCGCGCCATGTCGGCGGTGCCGATGCCTTCGCTCTGCGAGAGCTATGCCCGCAAGCGGGCGCTCGACCATCTCAGCAATGGCAAGGTGGTGATCCTCGGCGGCGGCACTGGCAATCCCTATTTCACCACCGACACCGGCGCCGCGCTCCGCGCCGCCGAGCTCGACTGCAGCCATCTGCTCAAGGCGACGCAGGTCGACGGCGTCTACACCGCCGATCCGAAGAAGGATCCGGATGCGGTGCGCTTCGATCGGCTGACCCATGTCGAGGCGATCACCCGCGACCTCAAGGTGATGGACACCGCGGCCTTCGCCCTGGCGCGCGATGCCGGCCTGACCATCGTCGTCTTCTCGATCGCCGAGCCCGGCATGCTCGCGGCCGTGCTGCGCGGCGAGGGCAGGGCGACCTACGTCACGCCCTGAGCGGCGCTCAGGGCCGAGTGCGCCGGCTCAGTAATTTGGCCACAGGCCAGGCGTCGCCAGTTCGAGCATGTGGCCGTCGGGATCGCGGAAGTAGAGGCTCCTGCCGCCGCGGTCCCAGCTCATCCGGCCCTCGATCGCAATCCCCTGCTGCTGCAGCCTCTCGTCCCAGAGGGCGAGTTCGTCGAGATCGACGGCAAAGCAGATGTGAAGTGGGCCGGAGCCGTCATGCGGCGGTATGCTGCCGCCGGCCGACATTTGCGTCCTGAGCGACTGGCCACGCAGGAACAGCAGCAGCACGCTGGCGCCGCCGACATCGTAGGCGAACAGCGTCCCGGTCTTGAGCATGGGGGGCAGGCCGAGCTTGACCTCGTAGAAGTCGCGGGCGCGCTCGAGGTCGTCGACATAGAGCGCGGTCTCGATGATGCGGTTGAGGCGGGGCACTGGCTTGCTCCTCGGTTGTTCAGAATGGAAGGCCGATGGGCTGGCGCTGCCTTCCAGATCGGCTATGAAGCAAAGGGCGGCATGGTCGCCGCCGCAAGGCTTTCCGGGCAGGTGCAGTACGCGCTACCGGGAAGCCGATATCCAGCTTGCTCCGGCAAAGTGCCACCGAGGCATGAAATCCTTGACCCTGCGCGAGCCGCTCGCCATGGTCGCGCGCATTTCCGGTTCGGTCCTCTGCCGGGTTTCGACAAGGTTTTGAAGACGATGGCCCAAACCACTTTCGATCTCGCCGACCTGAACCGCCGCATGGACGGCGCCGTCCAGTCGTTCAAGAGCGATCTCGCCTCGCTGCGCACCGGCCGCGCCTCGGCCAATGTGCTCGATCCGATCACGGTCGAAGCCTATGGCGCGCGCACGCCCCTGACCCAGCTTGCCACCGTCAGCGTCCCCGAGGCGCGCCTGCTTTCGGTCCAGGTCTGGGATCGCAGCATGGTCCAGGCGGTCGAGAAGGCGATCCGCGAATCCGATCTCGGCCTCAACCCGCAGACGGAAGGCCAGGTGCTGCGCATCCGCATCCCCGAGCTGAACGAGCAGCGCCGCAAGGAGATGGTCAAGGTCGCGCACAAATACGCCGAAGAGGCGAAGATCGCAGTCCGCCATGTCCGCCGCGACGGCATCGACCTGATCAAGAAGCTCGAGAAGGACGGTCACCTGCCCAAGGACGACGTCGCCAAGCAGTCGGACCAGGTCCAGAAGGCGACCGACAAGCACATCGGCGAGATCGATCAGGCGCTGGCGTCGAAGGAAAAGGAAATCCTGCACGTCTGAGCCGCGGCACGGACCTGCAATCATCGACGGACGGGCTCGGCCCGAAGAGGCATAGGAATGTCAGACGGCCCGCGCCCGGTATCGCCCGGCATCCAATCGGCCCCGACCCATGTCGCGATCATCATGGACGGCAACGGCCGCTGGGCGCAGATGCGCGGCCTGCCGCGGCAGGAAGGCCATCGCCGCGGGCTCGAGTCCCTGCGCCGCGCTGTCCGCAATGCCGGCGAGCTCGGCATTCGGGTCCTGACGCTCTATTCCTTCTCGACCGAGAACTGGCGCAGGCCGAAGGCTGAGGTGTCCTTCCTGCTCGGCCTGCTCCGCCGCTTTGTCGAAAACGACCTCGCCGAGTTGCATGAGGCTGGCGTCCGCGTCCGCATCATCGGCAGCCGGGATCTCGCGCCGGATCTGCGCCAGCTGATCGAGCGCGCCGAGAGCATGACCGCCGGCAATCGCGGCCTTACCCTGGTCGTGGCCTTCAATTACGGCTCCCGCGACGAGCTCGTGCGGGTCACCCGTGCGCTGGCTGCCGACGTTGCAGCCGGCCGGCTGAGCCCGGAGGCGATCGACGAGGACATGCTGACCTCCCGGCTCGACACCGGAGACCTACCGGAGCCCGATCTGGTGATCCGGACCTCCGGCGAGACCCGCATCTCCAACTTCCTGCTGTGGCAGGCCGCCTACGCCGAGTTCGTCTTCACGCCCGTCCTCTGGCCCGACTTCGACCGCAAGGCACTCGAGGATGCGGTGGCGGAGTTCCACCGCCGCGAGCGTCGCTTCGGCGGCGTCAACCAGCCGGCAGCTTGCAATGTGGGGGTCGCGTGAATGAGCCTTCCGGCGACGCTGTGAAGGCCGGCGCTTCCGAACTGCGTCTGCGCGTCCTGTCCGCGCTGGTGCTGGCTGCCGTGATTCTGGCGGTTACGCTGCTCGGCGGTCCTGCATTCCGTTTTGTCTGGGTGCTGGTGGCTGGCCTTGTTGCCTATGAATGGCTCGCCATCATCAGTGCGCGCAACGCGATCGCTGGTGGGATCGGTGTCGCCCTCGCCGGATTCGCGCTGGGCTTTGCGCCGGTGAGCGACCCGGCGCTGGCAGGCTCCGCGGCGGTGCTGGCCCTGGCCGGCGCGGTCGTGACCACGCAGGTCGATGATCGCCGCATGCTGGAGGCCTGCGGCGTCGCCTATGCGCTTTGCTTTGCCCTTGTCACGCCGGCGTTGCGCCAGGTGCCGGAGATCGGGCTGTTCCTGATCGTCTGGACCTTCGCCGTGGTCTGGTTCACCGATATCGCCGCCTATTTCACTGGCCGTGCCCTGGGTGGCCCGAAGCTGATGCCGAGCGTCAGTCCAAAGAAGACCTGGTCGGGTGCCCTCGGCGGCGCTGCGGCCGGTACGGCAGGGGGGCTGGCGGTCTGGTACCTGTCGCCGGTGGCGACGGGGCTCGGCCTTGCTATGGTGTTCGCAATCTCGCTCGCGGCCTCGGTCTTCAGCCAGGCCGGGGACCTGTTTGAATCGGCCATCAAGCGCCGCTTCGGCACCAAGGACTCCAGCCGCCTAATCCCCGGCCATGGCGGTTTCCTCGACCGGCTCGACGGCTACTGGGCCGTGCTGGTCTTCGCGGGCATGCTGCTTTATCTCGCCCGTCTGGGGCACTGATCGTACCATGCGCCGTCTTGTCACCATCCTCGGAGCGACCGGCTCCGTCGGCCGTTCCGCCCGCGATGTCATCGCCGAGAATCCGGACCACCTCGCGGTGGCCGCAGTCGTTGCAGGTCGCGACGTGTCGGGCGTGGCGCAGGTGGCGCGCGAAACCGGGGCGCGCTTTGCTGCGATCGCCGACGAGACGCTTGCCGGCGCGCTCCGCGAAGCGCTCGCCGGCAGCGGCATCGCGCACGGTGCCGGGCGCACTGCCGTGCTCGAGGCTGCAAGCCTGGATAGCGACATCGTCGTCAGCGCGATCTCCGGCGCCGCCGGCCTGGAGGCCACTTTCGCCTCGCTCCTACCCGGGCGCGTCGTCGCGCTCGCCAACAAGGAGAGCCTGGTCTGCGCCGGCGAGGCCGTGATGGCTCAGGCGTCCCGGGTCGGGGCGCGCATCCTGCCGCTTGATTCCGAGCATAATGCCCTGTTCCAGGTGCTTGGCACCGAGCCGGTCTCGGCGATCCGCTCGATGACGCTGACCGCGTCGGGCGGCCCGTTCCGGACCTGGAGAGCCGAGCGGATCGCTGCGGCGACGCCGGAGCAGGCGCTCGCCCATCCGAACTATGCGATGGGCGCCAAGATCACGATCGATTCCGCCAGCATGATGAACAAGGGACTCGAACTGATCGAGGCCCGCTTCCTGTTCCAGCTTGGCGCCGATCAGATCGACGTGCTGGTCCACCCGCAGCAGATCGTGCACGGGCTGGTCAATTTCCGCGACGGCTCCGTGAGCGCCGGCATGGCCATCCCCGACATGCGCGTCGCCGCGGCGCATTGTCTCGGTGTCGATGGCAGGCTCGACGCGCCGCAGGACCGGTTCCTCGACCTCGCGAGCTGTGCGCCGCTCGTCTTCGAGCGCCCGGATCTTGCGCGCTTTCCGGCGCTCGGTCTGGCGATGGCGGCGCTCGCGGAGGGCGGGGCTGCCCCGGCAATCCTGAATGCCGCGAACGAGATCGCCGTGGCGGCTTTCCTCGCGCGTCAGATCCCGTTCTGGGCGATCCCGGCCCTGGTCGAAGCCGTCTGCGCGCAGCCGAGCGGGCAGGGGCGTGAGGCGCCGGCGAGCGTCGCCGCGGCGCTGGCGATTGACCAAGATGCGAGAAACCGCACCCGGCTCCTCTTGTCGGAAGGCCGCTTCGCTGTCACCTAGTGGCGGTAAGTCGGGAGAGTTTTATGGATATCCTGGGATCGGTCTGGCACGCGGGAAGCTTCCTGCTGGGCTACCTCGTGCCCTTCCTGTTCGTCCTGACCATCGTCGTGTTCGTCCATGAGCTCGGCCATTTCCTGGTCGGGCGCTGGTGCGGCGTCGACGTCAAGGTCTTCTCCATCGGCTTCGGCCGCGAGCTTTTCGGCTTCAACGACAAGCATGGCACGCGCTGGCGCTTCGCGCTGATCCCGCTCGGGGGCTACGTCAAATTCTCCGGAGATGCCGACGCCTCGAGCACGCCGGACGGCGAAGCCGTGGCGCATATGAGCCGCGAAGAGCGCGAGCGCTCCTTCCCGGCCCAGTCCGTCGCCGAGCGTGCGGCGATCGTCGCTGCTGGGCCGATCGCGAATTTCCTGCTCGCGATCGCGATCTTCGCGGTCACGGCCTACAGCTTCGGCAAGCCGGTGCTGGCGCCGCGCGTCGAGATGGTCACGGCGGGGGGCGCGGCCGAGCGGGCGGGCCTGAAGGCCGGCGACCTGATTCTCAAGGTCGAGGATCGCGAGATCAAGAGCTTCTCCGATCTGCAGCGCCAGATCTCGACCCGTCCGAGCGAGCCTCTGCCGGTGACGTTCGAGCGGGACGGAGCGACCATGGTCCTGACCGTGACGCCGGATCTCGTCGAGACCTCCTCGCCCTTGGGCAAGCAGCGTCTCGGCATCATCGGCGTGCAGGCCTCGTCAAAGCCGAGCGACTGGACCACCCAACATTTCGGCCTGGTCGAATCGTTGAAGCTCGGCGTGAGCGAAACCTGGTTCGTGGTCGAGCGGACCTATGACTACCTCGCCAAGCTCATCAAGGGGAAGGAATCGACGGACCAGCTCTCCGGGCCGATCCGTATCGCGCAGGTCTCCGGAATGGTCGCCTCGAGCGGTGGCCTGCTCGCGCTGATCAATCTCGCCGCGATTCTGTCGGTCTCGATCGGCCTGATGAACCTGTTTCCGGTGCCGATGCTCGATGGCGGGCATCTGATGTTCTATGCCATCGAAGCGGTGCGTGGCCGGCCGCTGAGCGAGCGGGCGCAGGAGATCGGCTTCCGGGTCGGGCTCGGCCTGGTGCTGATGCTGATGCTGTTCGTGACATGGAACGACCTCGTTCATGTCCGCTCGCTGCTCTGACCGCAGTCCGTTAACGGAACCGGCCGAATCCGAGCTTTTCGGGTTGTGATATCCCTGCCACGCTGACGCGCCGGATTATGGCATTTTCTGGCCGCTTCCGGCCGTGAGCCCCGATTCTATCGGGGCCCGCGCGTGACCTGACGGCAACGAACGACGTAAAAACACTTTGTTAACGACAATGCTGGTTTGCGTCCCGCGGGAAACTTTGTAGAAGCGTTTGGTCTTCAATGTCGCCGTGCTCCCGCCGCTTGCGGGGGTCCCCTCACGGGGTGGTGACCCAAGAATGGAATAGGCGACCCGATGACGTCGACGCTTCAGAGCCGGTCCTTGAGAATGCGGCTCTCTCGATCAGTCGGACTTTCGGCCTTTATGTTGGCCGTTAGCGGTGGCGTGGTGTTTGCGCAGGCCGTGATTGTCCAAGGAAACAGGCGCGTCGATGCGGAGACGATCCGCTCCTACGTGACCGCGCAGGGTTCCGGGAGCCCGGCGGAGATTCGTCAGAATCTCCTGTCGACCGGACTCTTCTCCAATGTTCAGGTCAGCCGCCGCGGTTCGCAGACCGTTGTCTCCGTCCAGGAGAACGACACGATCAATCGCGTCGCTTTCGAGGGTAACCGTCGCCTCAAGAGCGATGTCCTGCTTGGTCAGGTTCAGTCCAAGGCCAACGGGCCGCTGAGCCAGGCGCTGGTCGATGCCGACGTCGAGCGTCTGAAGGAGGTCTATCGTCGCGCGGGTTACGGCTCCGCGACCATTTCCGGCCGCATTCAGGCGCTGCCGAACGGCCGCTCGGACGTCGTCTTCACCATCGCCGAAAGCGGCAAGACCGGTATCAAGGAGATCAATTTCTCCGGGAACGGTGTCTATTCGTCGTCGCGTCTGCGCAATCTGATGAGCTCGACGGAATCCAACTTCCTCAGCTTCATCAAGACCTCCGACGTCTACGATCCCGATCGGATCGCGGCCGATCTCGAGCTGATCCGGCGCTACTATCTGAAGAACGGCTACGCCGATTTCCGTATCGTCGCGAACGATGCGCGCTTCGACGACGCCAAGGGTGGCTGGATCGTCGACGTCACGGTCGACGAGGGGCCGCAGTATCGCGTCGGCAATGTCTCGGTCGATTCCCGCCTGCGCGATATCGATCCCGGCGCGCTCGAGCGGCTGGTCAGCACCTCGTCCGGCGACACCTACAACGCCGAGGCGGTCGAGCGGTCGCTGGTCAATCTGACCACCGAGGTTTCGCGCCGCGGCTATGCCTTCGCGCAGGTTCGCCCGCGCGGCGAGCGCGATGCGAACGGTCAGATGATCGGCATCACCTACGTCGTCGAGGAAGGTCCGCGCGTCTATGTCGAGCGGATCAACGTCCGCGGCAACACCCGTACGCGTGACTATGTCGTGCGTCGCGAGCTCGATCTCGGCGAAGGCGATGCCTACAACAAGGTCTTCATCGACCGCGCCGAGCGTCGCCTGAACAATCTCGGCTTCTTCAACAAGGTCCGGATCACCAACGAGCCGGGCAGCGCGCCTGATCGCGTCGTCGTCAACATCGACGTCGAGGACAAGGCGACGGGCTCGTTCTCGATCGCCGGCGGCTACTCGACCTCCGATGGTATCATCGGCGAAATCTCGCTCTCGGAATCGAACTTCCTCGGGCGCGGCCAGTTCGTCCGCATCGCCGGCACGATGGGCCAGCGCACCCAGGGCATCGATTTCTCCTTCACCGAGCCTTATTTCCTCGGTCGCCGGATCGCGGCGGGTATCGACCTGTTCTCGAAGTTCAACGACAACTACAATATCGGCCGTTTCGAGAGCCGTGTGACGGGCGGCCAGCTCCGGTTCTCCTTCCCGATCACGGAAGAGTTCTCGATCACGCCGCGCTACTCGATCTATACGACCGAGATCAAAATCCCGAACAACTACAGCCATCCCTATAACGACTGTAGCTACCCGATCCCTGGCGTCACGCCCGTCGGAGCGCAGGCCAACAACTTCTTCAACTGCTTGAGCAATGGCGAAGCTTCGATCGCTGTGAAGGAAGCCCAGGGGACGACCTTGACCTCCCTGGTCGGCCTCAACTTCAATTACAACTCGCTCGACAACTTCCAGAACCCGCGCAACGGCTTCACGGCCGAGCTGAAGCCCGAGTTCGCCGGTCTGGGCGGCGATTCGAAGTTCCTTCGCGTCAGCGCCGATGCGCGCTACTACAAGGAGTTCCTCGACGACTTCGTCGGTATCGCGCGCGTCCAGGGCGGTCACGTCCAGGCGACAAGCGGCGATCTGCGCATGATCGACCACTACTTCCTTGGACCGACACTGGTTCGCGGCTTCGCGCCGTCCGGTATCGGCCCGCGCGACGTGCTCAACGATCCGACGGCGAATGCGCTCGGCGGCACCACCTATTTCGGCGGTTCGCTCGAGGTGCAGTTCCCGATCTTCGGCTTGCCGCGGGACCTTGGCCTGAAGGGCGCGGTCTTCGCCGACGCCGGTACGCTGTTCAACTATGACGGCGGCTCGAAGAGCATCACCAATGGGTCCTTCGCGGGCTGCCCGGCCGGCTCGGAGGCGCGCCAGTTCAACGTGGCGTCGACGTCGATCTACCAGTCCAACGTGGCCTGCGTTCGCGACAAGAACGTGATCCGCTCGTCGATCGGCGTCAGCTTGCTCTGGCAGTCGCCGCTCGGCCCGATCCGCTTCGACTACGCCTACGCGCTGACCAAGGACGACGGTCAGATCGGTACCGATCCGCGTACCGGTATCACCGCCAAGTACGGCGGAGACCGTCTGCAGGCCTTCCGCTTCTCGGGCGGCGCTCGCTTCTGACCCCCAGCAGGGCGCGTCTCGCGCCCTGCGACGGACCATCTCATGGCAGATCCCAGTTTCTTTCCCGTGGCGACCTCGTTGTCCTTCAACGAGGTCGCTTCGCTTTGCGGCCTCACACTGCCTGAGGGCGCCGACCCGGCGCGCCGGGTCGAAGGCGCGGCTCCGCTCGAGACGGCCGGCGCCAATGACGCCGCCTATATGGACAACCCGAAATATGTCGCGGCGCTGGCCGGCACATCGGCCGGGCTCTGCTTCGTCTCGCCGCGTTTTGCCGATCGCGTGCCGGCGGGCACCGTCGCGCTGGTGACTCCGGCGCCTTACCACGCCTTCGCCAAGCTGCTCGCCACCTTCCATCCGCAGGCTTTGCGACCGGCTTCGATGTTCGGCTCGGCCGGCGTTGCTCCGGGCGCCTTCGTCCACGCCACGGCGCGGCTCGAAGCCGATGTCACCGTCGACCCCGGTGCCGTGATCGGACCCGGTGCGGAAATCGGTGCCGGCAGCATCATCGGCCCCCAGGCTGTGATCGGGCCGCAGGTCCGGATCGGCCGGGACTGCAGCATCGGTGCCGGCAGCACTTTGCAAAGCGCGCTGATCGGCAACCGCGTCATCATTCATCCCGGCGTGCGCATCGGCCAGGACGGCTTCGGCTTCGCCATGAGCCCGAAGGGGCACATGAAGGTGCCGCAGGTCGGCCGCGTCATCATTCAGGACGATGTCGAGATCGGCGCCAATAGCTGCATCGACCGCGGGGCCAGCCGCGATACCGTGATCGGCGAGGGCACCAAGATCGATAACCTGGTGCAGATCGGCCATAACTGCGTGATCGGCCGCCATTGCGTGATCGTTTCGCAGGTCGGCATCGCCGGCTCCAGCACGCTGGAGGACTTTGTCGTTCTCGGCGGGCAGGTCGGTTTGGCTGGCCATCTGACCATCGGCATGGGCGCGCAGATTGCGGCACAGAGCGGCGTCGCCGGCGATGTTCCGCGCGGCGCGCGCTATGGCGGGTATCCGGCGCAACCCGCTTTGAGCTGGGCCCGCGAGTCGGCCCTGCTCAAGCAGCTTGTCGCCAAGCGCGGCAAGACGACGGGCGGCGACGAAAGCGCTTGATCTGCGGCCGGCTTCCGGCAATGCAGCTTGCATGGCAGAGAATGAGCGACCGGAGGCGTGGCCGGAAGGCGCTTTGGGAGAAGTGATAAGATGACGGATGCGACGAAATCGCTCGGCGTGGCCGATATCCAGAAGATCATGGCCTGCATTCCGCACCGCTATCCTTTTCTGCTTGTCGACCGCGTGATCGAGATGGATGGCGATGCTTCCGGCGTCGGCATCAAGAACGTCACCGTCAACGAACCTCAGTTCACCGGACATTTCCCGGGCCGACCCGTCTTCCCGGGCGTACTGATGATCGAGGCAATGGCCCAAACGGCGGGCGTGCTCGTTGTGAGCTCGCGCGGCGACGATGAGGCTGCGGTCTCGACCGTGCTCTTCACCACGATAGATAAGGTCAAGTTCCGCAAGCCGGTGATTCCGGGGGACAGCCTGCGCTTTCACCTCACCAAGATCGCGCGCAAGCGCAACATCTGGTTCTACCGCGGCGAGGCCAAGGTCGATGGCGTTCTCGTCGCCGAGGCCGAGCTCTCCGCCATGGTGATGTGAAACGCGGCACAGTCTGACCCCGCGCCGCTGCTTCCGACCAGAATCCAAGTCGACAGGTCCCATTTCATGAGTGCCACGATCCACCCGATGTCGGTCGTCGACCCCGCTGCACGGCTGGGCGAGGGAGTCGTCGTCGGTCCGTTCTGCACGGTCGGTCCGCAGGTCACGCTCGATGACGGGGTCGAGTTGATCAGCCATGTCGCGGTTGCGGGTATCACCAGCATCGGCGCCCGCACGAAGATCTACCCCTTCGCCTCGATTGGGCATCCACCTCAGGATCTGAAGTTCAAGGGTGAGCCTTCGACGCTAACCATCGGTGCCGATTGCGTGATTCGTGAAGGTGTCACGATGAATCCGGGCACCGAGGGCGGCGGCATGAAGACCGTGATCGGCGATCGCGGCCTGTTCCTCGCCAACTCGCATGTCGGTCATGACAGCATCATCGGCAGCAACGTCATCTTCTCGAACAATGTGATGTGCGCCGGGCACGTCACCGTCGGCGATTTCGTCATCGTCAGCGGTGGGACCGGGTTGCACCAGTACATCCGCGTCGGGGATCACGCCTTCATCGGCGGCGGTGCCGGCGTGATGCACGATGTCATTCCGTTCGGCATGGTGCGGGACAACCCGGCTCATCTCGCCGGCCTCAACCTGGTCGGCCTGAAGCGCCGCGGCTTCTCCCGCGAGCAGATTCATGAGCTGCGCCGTGCCTACCGTCTGCTCTTCGCCGATGAAGGCACCTTGTCGGAGCGCGTCGAGGACGTCGCCAGCGAGTTCGCCTCGCATCCGCTGATCCACGAGATCCTCGACTTCATCCGCAGCGGCGGCGAGCGCGCAATCTGCGTGCCGCACGACGTCACCGCGCCGGACCGGTGAACACGGGCCCCGCGGAAGGGCCCGGCAAACGATCCGGGCTGCGTCTCGCCATCCTGGCCGGCGCCGGCGAGTACCCGGCGCATGTCGCACGCAATGCGCGGGCCGCAGGTGCTGAGGTCTATGTCGCGGCGCTGTCGGGCGCGGCGAACATTGCTGATTTTCCCGGCTGCGACGCGCAGGAATATCGCCTAGGCCAGCTCGGCCGCCTGCTCGATGCGCTCAAACGTCGTGAGGTCACCGACATCGTGATGATCGGCGCGCTGCCGCGCCCGAGCTTCGGTGCGCTGGCGCCCGAGCTGTCGACCTTGAAGTACCTGCCGCATTTCGCGCGCGCCTTCCAGGGCGGTGACGATCACCTGCTTCGGGGTGTCGTGAGCTTTTTCGAGGGGCAGGGGTTTCGGGTCGGGAGCCCGGCGGAGATGGCGCCGGAAATCGTCGCGCCGCTCGGGGCTCTCGGACGGACGGTGCCGGCTTCGGTCGCCCGCGACGCCTTGCTGCGCGGCTTCGACCTCTTGGCGGCGCTGTCGCCTTTCGATATCGGCCAAGGCGCCGTGATCGCCGATCATCGCGTGATTGCGGTCGAGGCGGCCGAGGGCACCGATGCCATGCTCGAACGCGTCGCAACTCTGGTTAGGGCAGGGCGCCTCAAGCTCGGCAAGGGCGACGGCGTCCTCGTCAAGGCGCCGAAGCACGGCCAGGATCTGCGCGTCGATATGCCAGCGATCGGACCGGACACCGTCGCGCGTGTTGCCGAGGCAGGGCTCGCCGGAATCGCGGTGCGCGCCGGGGGCGTCCTGGTCGGCGACCGTGCCCGCCTCGCGGCCCAAGCCGATGCCGCCGGCATCTTCATCGAGGGCGTGTCGTGAGCATCCGGCCGTTCCGGCTCTTCATCGTCGCGGGCGAAGCCTCCGGCGACGCGCTCGGTGCCCGCTTCGTGCAGCAGCTCCGCCGTGACCTCGGCAACCGGCCGCTAGACCTTCGCGGCGTCGGTGGCGAAGTCCTGGCGGCCGAAGGGCTGGAGAGCGTCTTCCTGCAGGAAGACATCGCGGTGATGGGATTCGGTCCGGTCGTGGCGCGCCTGCCGCTGCTGCTGCGGCGGATATCTGACGCTGCGAAGGCCGCGGCGGCGTTCGCTCCCGATCTGATGCTGACGATCGACGCTCCGGATTTCGGGCTGCGCGTCGACAAGAAGCTGCGCAGGCTCAAGCCGGCCGTGCCGATCGCGCATTGGGTCTGCCCGAGCGTCTGGGCCTGGCGACAAGGCCGGGCGCGGCGCATGCGCCCGCATGTCGACCGCATCCTGGCGCTGCTGCCGTTCGAGCCGGAAGCTCTGGCGCGCCTCGGCGGACCGGAGACTGTCTATGTCGGGCACCCGTTGATCGAGCGTCTGGATGAGCTGCGCCCCGATGTCGACGAGGCCCGCTTGCGTGCCGATGCGGCGGCTCCCCTCATTCTCGTGCTTCCCGGCAGCCGTGGTTCCGAGATCCGCCATCTCATGCCGGCTTTCGGCGAGACGATCGCTCGTATCGCCCAGGCCTTGCCGCAGGCGCGCTTCGTCCTGCCGGCTGTGCCGCGTCTGGCCGACACGATCAGCCAGGTCGTTGCGGATTGGTCGGTGAAGCCGGAGATCGTCACGGGCGAAGCGGCCAAGCTCGCGGCGTTCCGTCAGGCGCGTGCCGCGCTCGCTGCGTCCGGCACGGTCACCCTCGAGCTCGCTCTGGCGCAGGTCCCGACCGTCGCCGCCTATCGTGGCGCCGGCTGGGAGGCTGCACTGGCGCGCCGCCTGATCAAGCTGCCGACCGTGATCCTGCCCAATCTCATTCTCGGCGAGAATATCGTTCCCGAGTTCATCCAGGACGAGGTGACGCCGGACGCGCTGACGCAGGCGCTGCTCGCAGTGATCCCGGAGGGGGCTGCGCGCACGCGCCAGCTCGATGGTTTCGCCGGAGTCGAGCGCGAGATGCATCGTGCCGGGCCGAGCCCGGCCGCGAATGCCGTCGAAGCGGCGCTCGCGCTGGTGGAAGCGCGAGCCGCCGCCGCGTCCGGACGATAGCGCCGCGCTATTCGACTGCCGCGCCCGAGGCCTTGGCGATCGGCGCCCATTTCGCCAGCTCAGCCTTGACGTGCTCGCCCAGGGCTTCCGGGGTTGAGCCGACGATGACGGCGCTGACATCCTCCAGCCGTTGCTTCACGGTCGGATCGGTCAGCGAGCTGTTCGCCGCGGCATTGATCTTGTCGACGACCGCCTTTGGCATGTTGGCGGGGCCGAAGAGCGCGTTCCAGGTGTAGGTCTCGTAGCCAGCAAGGCCGCCTTCGGCGATCGTCGGCAGATCCGGGAAGGACGAAACCCGCTCCTTGGTGGTCACGCCGATGGCGCGCAATTGCCCGGTGCGGATGAACTGCGCCGAGGAGGGCAGGTTGTCGAACATGATCGGCACCGCGCCGGAGACGACATCGTTCAGCGCGGGCCCGGCGCCGCGATACGGCACATGGTTCATGCTGACGCCGCCGAGCGACTTGAAGAGCTCTCCCGAGAGGTGCAGCGGCGTGCCGACGCCGGAAGAGGCATAGGAGTACTTGCCCGGATTGTCCTTCAGGACCTTCAGGACCTCCTGGACCGTCTTCGCCGGGAAGCTCGGATGCACGACCATGACATTGGGCACAACGGCCAGCAGCGAGATCGGCGTGAAATCCTTGACCGCGTCGAAGGTCACTGTCTTGAGGATAGCCGGGTTGAGGGCATGGGTCGAGATCGTGCCCATCAGCAGCGTGTAGCCGTCCGGCGTCGCGCGCGCGACCGCCGTCGAGCCGATATTGCCGCCGGCGCCGGCGCGATTGTCGATCACCACGGACTGGCCGAGCAGCTCGCCCATCTTCTGCCCGACGAGGCGCGCGACGATGTCAGTCGAGCCGCCGGCTGCGAAGGGAACGATCAGCGTGATCGGCCGGGTCGGAAAATTGGCTTGTGCATAGGCGGGGGCGGCGAGCCCGCCGGCGAGCGGAAGTGCCGAGGCGCCGACGAGGAAGCTGCGGCGGCTCAGATCTGTTGGACGAGGCATTATTCAAATCCTCCTGGACGTTGTAGCTGACTGTAGCGCGTCGAGGCGGCACGTCACGATCAGGCAAAAGTTCAATGCCTGGAAACAATGAGGCCGCGGCGGTTTCCCGTCGCGGCCCCAAAAAGGCTTGGAATGGCGTGCGGCTCAGCGCCGGCCGATCGGCGCGTAGTCGCGCTTCGGCGCGCCGGTGTAGAGTTGGCGCGGACGGCCGATGCGCTGGGACGGATCCTCGATCATCTCCTTCCACTGCGCGATCCAGCCGACCGAACGCGCCAGCGCGAACAGCGCCGTGAACATCGAGGTCGGGAAGCCCATCGCCTTGAGCGTGATGCCCGAATAGAAATCGATGTTCGGATAGAGCTTCTTCTCGATGAAGTAGCTGTCGGAGAGGGCGATGCGCTCCAGCTCCATCGCGACGTCGAGCAGCGGGTCGTCCTTGATGCCGAGCTCGTTCAGCACCTCATGCGTGGTCTTCTGCATGATCTTGGCGCGCGGATCGTAGTTCTTGTAGACGCGGTGGCCGAAGCCCATCAGGCGGAAGGGATCGTTCTTGTCCTTCGCCTTGGCGATGTATTTCGGGATGTTGTCGACCGAGCCGATCTCCTCGAGCATCTTGAGGGCCGCTTCGTTGGCGCCGCCATGGGCGGGCCCCCAGAGGCAGGCGATGCCGGCCGCGATGCAGGCGAAGGGATTGGCGCCCGAGGAGCCGGCGAGGCGGACCGTCGAGGTCGAGGCGTTCTGCTCGTGGTCGGCGTGCAGGATGAAGATGCGGTCGAGGGCCCGCGCGAGCACCGGGTTGACCTTGTACTCCTCGGCCGGGACTGCGAAGCACATGCGCAGGAAGTTGGAGCTGTAGTCCAGCGAGTTCAGCGGATACACGAAGGGCTGGCCGATCGTGTACTTGTAGGCCATCGCCGCCAGCGTCGGCATCTTGGCGATCATCCGCATCGACGCGATCATGCGCTGCTGCGGATCCGAGATGTCGGTCGAGTCATGGTAGAAGGCCGACATGGCGCCGACCGAGGCGACCAGCACTGCCATCGGGTGCGCATCGCGGCGGAAGCCCTGGAAGAAGCGGGCCATCTGCTCGTGCACCATGGTGTGGCGCGTGACGCGATAGTCGAAATCGGCCTTCTGGGCCGCGGTCGGCAGATCGCCATAGAGCAGCAGGTAGCAGGTCTCGAGGAAGTCGCCATGCTCGGCGAGCTGTTCGATCGGGTAGCCGCGATAGAGCAGCACGCCCTCGTCGCCGTCGATATAGGTGATCTGCGACTCGCAGCTCGCCGTCGAGGTGAAGCCGGGATCGTAGGTGAACATCCCGGTCTGGGCGTAGAGCTTGCCGATGTCGATGACCGAAGGTCCGATCGATCCAGCCTTGACCGGCATGTCGACGGTCTTGCCGTCGACACTCAACTGACTCGTGGTTCCGCTCATGGATGCCGATCCTTTCAGGCTCGATCTCAAATCATCTCAGCGGCCGAATGTCGTTCCGACCGATCACTGGTCATCTGGCGCCGTCCGAAGCTCCGCAATGCCGGCTCCATGACGGAATGTGAGGGTGCCGCTGCGGCGAGGAAGCGTTCATCAGACTGATTTTGAAGCGTTTTTGGCAGCGGCCGCTCCGGGGAAGGAGCAGCCGCCACGCCGCGTTGCTAGACCATTTCCGGGAGGGGTTCAACAGAGAGCGACATGGCCTTCGCTGTTACCTCCCGCAGTGCGGCATCGCCGCTCCTGCGCTGCCGGCTCAGGCGACGTCGGAGAGCCGCGCCAGAACCTCCTCGCGCCCGAGCACGGCCATCACGTCGAACAGCCCCGGAGAGGTGGTGCGGCCGGTCAGGGCGGCGCGCAGCGGCTGCGCCACCTGGCCGAGCTTGACGCTGTTTGCCTCGGCGAATTCACGCACGGCGGCTTCGAGCGCCGGGGTTTCCCAATCCGGCAGCGCCGCGAGCTTCGCGGCCAGCTTCGGCATCCGCTCGCGCGCCGCATCGTCGAGCAGCGCAGCCGCCTTGGGCTCGAGGGCCAACGGACGCTGGGCATAGAGATAGAAGGCGCTGTCCAGCAGTTCGACTAAAGTCTTGGCGCGTTCCTTCAGTCCGGGCATGGCGGCGAGGAACCGGCTTTCGAGCGCCGGGTCGAGTTTCGCCGGCACACCGCGGGCCGGCCCGATCTCGGGCAGGATCGCCTTGAGCGCCTCCAGCAGCTCGCGGTCGTCCGACTGGCGCATATAGAGCCCGTTCAGGTTCTCCAGCTTGGCATAGTCGAAGCGCGCCGGAGAGCGCCCGATCGACGAGAGGTTGAACAGCGCCGTCATCTCCTCGGTCGAGAAGATCTCCTGGTCGCCATGGCTCCAGCCGAGGCGCAGCAGATAGTTGCGCAAGGCGGCCGGCAGATAGCCCATGGCCCGGTAGGCATCGACCCCGAGCGCGCCATGGCGCTTGGAGAGCTTGGCCCCGTCAGCGCCGTGAATCAGCGGGATGTGCGACATGCTGGGAACCTTCCAGCCCATCGCCTGATAGATCTGCGTCTGCCGCGCCGCATTGGTGAGGTGATCGTCGCCGCGGATGACATGGGTGACACCCATGTCATGGTCATCGACGACCACGGCGAGCATGTAGGTCGGGTTGCCGTCGGAGCGCAGCAGGACGAGGTCGTCGAGATTCTCGTTCTGCCAGACGACGCGGCCCTGGACCTCGTCCTCGACCACGGTCTCGCCGGTCTGCTCGGCCCGCAGGCGGATCACTGGCTTGACGCCGGCCGGCGCCGTCGCCGGGTCACGGTCGCGCCAGCGCCCGTCATAGCGCATCGGCCGGCCTTCGGCCTTGGCCTTCTCGCGCATCTCGTCGAGTTCCTGCGGCGTCGCATAGCAATAATAGGCATTGCCGGCGGCGAGCATCTGCTCGGCGACCTCGCGGTGACGAGCGGCGCGCTGGAACTGGTAGACGGTCTGGCCGTCCCAATCGAGGCCGAGCCAGGACAGACCGTCGAGGATCGCGGCGATCGCGGCATCGGTGGAGCGCTCGCGATCGGTATCCTCGATGCGCAACAGCATCCTGCCGCCATGGCGGCGTGCATAGAGCCAGTTGAACAGGGCGGTGCGGGCGCCGCCGATATGGAGGAATCCGGTAGGCGACGGCGCAAAGCGCGTGACGACCTCATCGCTCATGAAAGAAGGACTCCGACGGAACGGGCGGATGAAGGGCGAGGGCCGGCTCACGGGCGGTCTCGGCCGGGGCTGACAACCGGCGCGGTCGCTGTAACATGGCTTTGCGGCCGCCGTTAAGCGCTTCCTGCGCCGGCGGCGAAAGGGAGGCCGATTGCTCTCCGTTCCGCCCGGGCGTCGCCGCAAGGCCGTTGCGGCTGTCCTTGCCTTGCAAGGCGGGGCAGGGTGGACGCGCCGTCTGACGCAGAGCCCAGCCTGGAATCCCGCAAGCTGGCGCATGCGCCTAGGTGCCATGCTTGAAACCGAGGTCGAGCGCCGCCGCCTCTTCAACTGGCTGCCCGTGCCGCTCGGGCTCGGCGTCATCCTGTATTTCCTCGCCGATCGTGAGCCGGGCCTGATTGCGCCGCTGCTCGGCTTCGCCTTGTCGGCGCTCGCAGCGTCGCTGCTGCGCCACAAGCGCCTCGCCATGGCGATCTGCCTGGGGTTCGCCGCCGTCTTGGCCGGCTTCGCGGCCGGAGCCTGGCGCACGGCGAGTATCGCGGCACCGGCGCTCGCCCGCCTCCATGTCGGCAAGGTCACAGGTTTCATCGAGGCGCTAGAGCAGCGCGAAAAGGGTGTCCGCCTCGTTCTGCTGGTTACCGACATGCCGGGTGTCGACCCGCAGCAGCGGCCGCGCCGGATACGTGTCAGCACGGCCGCGACGACACTGAAGCCCGGCGATCACATCGTCGCGACCGCGCGGCTCCTGCCGCCGCCCGGGCCGGCGCGTCCCGGCGGCTACGACTTTGCCCGCGACGCCTTCTTCCGCGGCATCGGTGCCGTCGGCAACATCGCCGGCAAGGTCGCGCTGGCACCGGCGCCGGTGCCGCAGTCGCGGCAACTCGCCTGGAGCGTCGCCATCGACCAGGCCCGCAATGCGCTGACCGAGCGCATCGCCACCATCGGCGGCGGGCAGGCGGGAGCGATGGCAGCCGCCCTGGTCACCGGCAAGCGTGGCCTGATCACTGAGCCGACCAATGACGACCTGCGCGCCGCCGGCATCTACCACATCGTCTCGATCTCCGGCCTGCACATGGTCCTGGCGGCCGGCACGATCTTCTGGCTCGCAAGGGCATTGCTGGCGCTGTCGCCAGGCATCGCGCTGTTCTGGCCAGTCAAGAAAATCGCTGCGCTCGCCGCCATGTTCGGCGCTACCGCCTATTGCGTCTTCTCCGGCGCTGAAGTCGCGACCGTGCGCTCGCTGATCATGACGCTGGTGATGCTCGGCGCCATTCTGGTCGACCGGCCGGCCCTCAGCATGCGCAACCTCGCCTTGGCGGCGATCATCGTCCTGCTGCGCGAGCCGGAGGCGCTGCTCGGGCCGAGCTTCCAGATGTCCTTCGGCGCGGTCGCGGCGCTGATCGCCTTCGCCGAACGCTGGCAGGAGCGCCCGCCTGATGCGGCTGCCGCCAGCTGGCCCTGGCCGCTGCGGCCGCTCTGGCTCTCGGCCGTCGGCATCATCGTCACCACCTTGCTGGCGACGGCCGCGACTGCGCCCTTCGGCGTCTACCACTTCCAGACCTTCAACCCGTTCGGCCTGCTCGGCAACGCGCTCGCCCTGCCTTTCGTCTCGCTCATTGTCATGCCGGCCGCGGTCTTCGGCGTGCTGGCTTATCCGTTCGGGCTCGACTGGCCGGGCTGGGCCCTGATGGGCTGGGCCTCCGGTCTCGTCCTGCAGCTCGCCCATTGGGTCGCCGGTATCGAACGCTCGACCATGGTGCTGCCTGCCTTCGATCCCGTGGCGCTCGCCCTGTTCGCGCTGGCGCTGCTCTGGCTGACCTTGTGGACGACGGCCCTGCGCTTCCTCGCGGCGCTGCCGCTCTGCGCCGGCCTGGCGCTCGCCTCGGACCCGACGCGGCCCGACATCCTGATCGAGCGCGACGGTTCCGGCATCCTGGTGCGCGGTGCCGAAGGACGACTCGTCCTGGCAGGCAAGCCGAGTCGCTTCGTGCTGACGCAATGGCTCCATGCCGACGGCGATTCCCGCCCTCCGGATGATGCCACCTTGCGAGAGGGCGCCGCCTGCGACGCGCGCGGCTGCGTGATCCGTCTCAAGGATGGCCGCAATGTCGCCTACACAAAGGACCGCGTCGCCATCGTCGAGGACTGCCAGCGCGCCGACCTCGTCGTCACGCCGCTCCACGTCAATGGCACCTGTACCGCCCGACTGATCGACCGGGCCGCGCTCGCCCGCGATGGCGCGACGGCGCTTGGGTCCATGCGCGGCGGCAGCTGGCGCGCCTACACCGCCGAGGACGCAACGCGCCTGCGACCCTGGACCCGGGCCCGGCCCGCTCCTGCGACCGTGCCTTCTTCATCGGAGCCAGCACGTACGCCCGCAAACGTGCCGACCGAGCAGGCGGAGGACAGCGGGATGCTTCAGTAGCGCCGCATCAGATTGACGAGCCGGCCCTGGATCTTGACCCGGTCCGGGCCGAGCACGCGGGTCTCATAGGCCGGGTTGGCCGCTTCGAGCGCGATCGAGGAGCCGCGCTTGCGGAGGCGCTTCAGCGTCGCTTCCTCGTCGTCAATCAGGGCGACGATGATGTCGCCGGTATTGGCCGTGTCCTGCTTGCGGATGACGACGGTGTCGCCGTCGAGAATGCCGGCCTCGATCATCGAATCGCCGCGGACTTCGAGCGCGTAGTGCTCGCCGCCGCCGAGCATGTCGGCGGGCATGGAGACGCTATGGCTGCGATCCTGGATCGCCGAGATCGGCGTGCCGGCGGCGATGCGGCCCATGACTGGGATGGAGACGGTGGAGCGCCCGTTCTCCTCGGCGCCCGCCGGGCGCGGCTTGGCTAGATTGGCTGCCGGGGCAGGCGGGGTCTGGCCGAGGCCGCCCTGAACGACCGACGGGCTGAAGCGCCCGCGCTGCGCCTGCGGCCCGCCGATCCCGTCCGGCATCTTGATGACTTCGAGCGCGCGGGCGCGGTTCGGCAGCCGGCGAATGAAGCCGCGTTCCTCCAGCGCCATGATCAGCCGGTGGATGCCGGATTTGGAGCGTAGGTCGAGCGCGTCCTTCATCTCGTCGAAGGAGGGCGGTACGCCGGATTCTCGCAGGCGTTCATGGATGAAGCGAAGCAGTTCGAACTGTTTGCGTGTCAGCATGATCTCGCCGCCCCGGCCTTTCGCATCGGAATCGAAACAAAGCACGAACAACATACCCGTTCGCCTTGTGTTCCGCAAGGGACGTCCATCGGCCGTATTGCGCCGCGCGAAACTGGCCCTTCTGCGTGCAAGCGAAGCTTTGTCCAGCGTGGGGTGCCACGGCGAGAGGGAGGGAGCGATGGCGGTCAAGCTGACGAGTCTGAGCGCTATGATGGCCGCGGCTGTGGCCGGTATGGCGAGTGCCGCCGAACTGCCGGTGCGCGGCGAATTCGGCGATCCGACGCAGCAGGGCTGCAGATGGCTGAAGGAGGGGACCGAGGGCGCCTATGTCGGCTTCAACCGCGGCGGCCGCACCGGCGAGGCAGGCGAGGGCGGCTGCCATTTCAGCCGGATAGAGCGCGTATCCGCCAACGAATACCGGATGAGCGGCACCTGCTTCAGCATCGACGGGCCGAAGCGTCGCGCCAGCCGGACCCTCAAGGTCGTCTCGAACGACGAGGTCGTCTATGGCGGCACGCGCTATCTGCGCTGCCGCTGATCGGCCTCAGCGCAACCGGATAATCCGGCACGGATCGCCGGCCTTGGCCGGTTCGGCGAAAACCGGCCGGATCACCAGCGCCTCGGCCCGGGCGAGGTTCGCCAGCATCGAGGAATCCTGCTTGGGAAAGGGCTTCACCCGGCGCTCGCCTGCCTCCGTCACGAAGGTCGAGCGCAGATAGTCCTGGCGCTCGTCATTCGCCGGCAGGTCGACGGCGAGGACCGCCGGCTCGCCGCGGTCGCGCTCCGGCTCGGCCATGCCGAGCAGGGCCTCGATCAGCGGCGTGACGAAGAGGTGTCCGCAGACGATCGAGGAGACCGGGTTGCCGGGGAGGCCAAGCGCGACCATCGGGCCGAGCCTTCCCATCATCATCGGCTTGCCCGGCCGCATCGCGATCTTCCAGAAGCCGAGATCCATGCCCTGGGCCTTGAGTGCGGCCTGGACGAGGTCATGCGCGCCGACGGAGGCGCCGCCGAGCGTGATCAGCACATCGGCATTCGCCGCCTTCGCCGCCTCGATGCGGGCCGCAAGATCGGGATGATTGTCGCGGGCGATGCCGAGATCGAGCGCCGTGCCGCCGGCCTGCTCGACCAGTGCGGCCAGCGCATAGCTGTTCGAGGCGACGATCTGGTCGGGGCCGACCGGCTCGCCCGGCAGGACGAGCTCGTCGCCGGTGGCGAGGATTGCGACCACGGGCTTGCGGCGAACCGGAAGCTCCGGATGCCCCATTGCGGCGGCAAGGCCGAGCGCGGCGCTGTCGAGGCGGCGGCCGGCCGCGAGCAGGATCTCGCCACTGCCGAAATCGAGCCCGGCGGCGCGCACGAACTGACCCCTGCCCGCCGCCTTGGTGACGCGGATCACCGGGCCGTCGACGCCCTCGGCATGCTCCTGGATCAGGATGGCGTCGGTGCCCTCGGGCAGCGGCGCTCCGGTGAAGATGCGGACGGTCTCGCCGGGGGCGACCGCGCCGGAAAAACCGCGGCCGGCGGCGGATTCGCCGATGACCCGCAATTCCTTGCCGGGCTGGAGATCATCGGCACGAGCGGCATAGCCGTCCATCGCCGAATTGGCGAAGGGCGGCTGGGTGCGCAGCGCCGCGACATCGGCCGCCAGCACACGGCCGGCGCAGCGCGCCAAGGGCAGGGTTTCGGCGCCGGTGGTTCCGGGAACGCTGTCGAGCAGCGCGCGCAGCGCGACGGCAACCGGTGTCAGGCTCATCTCTGCCCTTCCGCAACTTCGTAGACGCCGGACTTGCCGCCGGATTTGTGGACGAGCTGGATCGCTTCGATACGCATGCCGCGATCGACCGCCTTGACCATGTCGTAGACCGTCAGGCAGGCGACGCTGACGGCGGTCAGCGCTTCCATCTCGACGCCGGTCTTGCCGGTGAGGCGCACTTCGGCCCGCACCCGCACGCCCGGCAGGGCCTCGTCGATCGCAAGATCGACGGCAATCTTGGTCAGCAGCAGCGGGTGGCAGAGCGGGATCAGCTCATGGGCCCTCTTTGCCGCCATGATCCCGGCGAGGCGGGCAGTGCCGAGCACATCGCCTTTCTTGGCGTCGCCGGCGCGCACGATCGCGAGCGTTTCCGCCTGCATCACGACGCTGCCTTCGGCGACGGCGATCCGGGCGGTTTCCGCCTTGTCGCCGACATCGACCATGTGGGCCTGGCCCTGGCTGTCGAGATGCGAAAGCCGGCTCACGCCGCCGCCTCCGTCGCCTTTCCGGTCAGGAGCTGACGGGTCGCGCCTGCAACATCCTGCTGACGCATCAGGCTTTCGCCGACGAGGAAGGTGTTGACGCCGCAGCCCTGAAGCCGGGTGATGTCGGCATGGCTGAAGATGCCGCTCTCCCCGACGAGATGCCGGTCGGCCGGGACCAGCGGTGCCAGGCGTTCGGTCACGGCGAGGCTGACCTCGAAGCTGCGCAGGTCGCGATTGTTGATGCCGACCAGAAGGGTGTCGAGCTTCAGCGCCCGCTCGAGCTCGGCTTCGTCATGGACCTCCGCCAGCACGGCCATGCCGAGCGCCTTTGCGGTATCGGTCAACTCGTGAGCCGCGGCATCGTCGACCGAGGCCATGATCACGAGGATGCAGTCGGCGCCCCAGCTGCGGGCCTCGAAGACCTGATAGGGCTCGAACATGAAATCCTTGCGCAGGCCCGGCAGACCGGAGGCCTCGCGCGCCTGCGCCAGATATTCCGGCTGGCCCTGGAAGGAGGGGGTGTCGGTCAGCACCGAAAGGCAGGCGGCGCCGCCTTCCGCATAGGCCTTCGCCAAGGCCGGCGGATCGAAATCCGGCCGGATCAGGCCCTTGGACGGGCTCGCCTTCTTGATCTCGGCGATCAGCGCCGGCAGTCCGGCCTTCCGCTTGGCTTCGAGAGCGCCGAGAAAGTCGCGCGGCGGCGGCATGGCGGCGGCGCGGCGCTCGATCTCGGCCTGCGGCACGGCGCTGCGAGCGACGACGATCTCCTCGCGCTTATAGGCCTCTATCCGCTTCAGAATGTCGGACATGGCTGCCTCAGGCGTTCGAGCTGGCGACGAGCGCGGCGAGCACGCCCTTGGCCTTGCCGCTGTCGAGGGCCTGATAGGCCTGGGCGAGGCCATCACCGAGCGCGCCGGCCTTGCCGGCGACGACGAGGGCTGCCGCGGCATTGAAGGCTGCGATGTCGCGGAAGGCGCTCTTCTTGCCGTCGAGCACGTCCTGCAGGGCCTTGGCGTTCTGCTCCGGCTCGCCGCCGCGCAGATCCTCGGACTTCGCCCGGGCGATGCCGACATCCTCGGGCGAAATCGAGAAGCTCTCGATCTTGCCGTCCTTGAGCGCGACGACGCGGGTCGGGCCGGTGGTGGTGATCTCGTCGAGCCCGTCCGAGCCATGCACGGCCCAGATCGACTGCGAGCCGAGCGAGGCGAGCACCTTCACCATCGGCTCGAGCCAGGTCTCCGAGAAGGCCCCGACGAGCTGCTTCTTCACCCCGGCCGGATTGGAGAGCGGCCCGACGAGGTTGAAGATCGTGCGGGTGCCGAGCTCGGTGCGCACCGGCGCGACATGGCGCATCGAGGCGTGATGGGCGGGGGCGAACATGAAGCCGACGCCGGCATCGCGGATGCTGCGCTCGATCCCGGCGGGCTCGAGCCCGACCTTGACGCCGAGCGCCGTCAGCACGTCCGCCGCGCCGGAGCGCGAGGACGCCGCGCGGTTGCCATGCTTGGCGACCGGCACGCCGCAGGCGGCGGTGATGATCGAGGCCAGGGTCGAGACGTTGTAGGAACCCGACGCATCGCCGCCGGTGCCGACGATGTCGATCGCCTCGGCCGGGGCCGAAACGGTGAGCATGCGGGCGCGCATCGCGCTGACCGCGCCGGCGATCTCTTCGGTGCTCTCGCCGCGAACGCGCAGCGCCATCAGGAAGGCGGCGGCCTGGGCGTTGGTGACGCCGCCCGAAAGCATGGTCTCGAAGGCGTCGCGGGCCTCCTCGCGCGAAAGCGAGGCGCCGGTCGCGACCTTGGCGATGAAGGGCTTGAAGTCTTCCATGGGAACTCGATCGATCAGGCTGTCGCGGAAAGGGCGGCGGAGTCGGACGCGGCCGACCATCGTTCGGCGAGATCGAGGAAATTGCGCAGGATCGTCGCGCCGTGCTCCGAGGCAATGCTTTCCGGATGGAACTGCACGCCGTGCACCGGCAGCTCGCGATGCGAGAGCGCCATGATCATGCCGTCGCCGGATTCCGCCTCGATCGAGAGCACCTCCGGGCAGGTTTCGCGCTTCACCACCAGCGAGTGGTAGCGCGTCGCCTCGAGCGGGCCGTTGATGCCGTGGAACAGGCCGCGTGCGCGGTGCGTGACGGTCGAGACCTTGCCGTGCATCGGCAGCGGTGCGCGCACGACCTCGCCGCCGAAGACCTGGCCGATCGTCTGCAGGCCGAGGCAGACGCCGAACATTGGCACCTTGCCGGCGCCTTCGCGCACGAGGTCGAGGCAGATGCCGGCTTCGGTCGGCGTGCACGGGCCGGGCGAGAGCACGATCGCGCCGTGGCCGCCGGAAAGCGCCTCCGCGACCGTCAGCGAGTCGTTGCGGCGAACTTCGACCTCGGCTCCGAGCCCGCCGATCAGGTGGACCAGGTTCCAGGTGAAGCTGTCGTAATTGTCGATCAGCAGGATGCGCATCGCCGTCCGGGGCCGTCCCCACCCGTTGTCATTGCGATTGCACATGGCCCCGAACGCGCGTGCGGGTCAAGCACGAGGGCGCGGAGCCGGCCGGCCCGCGCCCTCGTCCAATCGTTGCCGCAGCTGCGTGCGGCGCCCTGGCGCTACCGCTTGCGGCGGTAATGCGCGGTCATGAAGCTGTGCCACGTCCCATCCGGGCCCTGTGCCTGCGATGACAGGGTATGATGGTCGTCGCTCTTGATCTCGAGGATGTCCTGATACTTCGCGGTCTTGCCCGGCGTGGTGAAGTCGGGACCTTCCGTGTCGAGGGTGAGGATCTTGCCGGAAGCGTCGAGCTTGCCGGAATAGACCCACTGATTGGACATCATCGAGCCGATGAAGCTGCCGACGAACACGCTCTTCAGGGCATCGTAGCCGAGGGTCAACCGGGTCTGGGCCGGCGAACCGTCCGGCATCTTGCTGTGGCCGTCTCCGACGATCCAGAGTCCGCCGAACGAGGTCGTCGAATGGGTGCCGCTCGACTTCATCGGCGGCTGGTCAGGGCCCATCAGGCAGTCGGCCTCATAGGTCCATTCACCGACGAGCTTGTGCAGCCATTCATGCTCCTGCTGCGGCTTGGCCGGCATGCACCCGGAGAAGTCCTGCGTCTTTTCGGCTTCAGCGATATTCGACATGGCGTGTTCCTCCTGTGTTGGCGCCTCCGAGAAGGCTTGCTGAAGAAGGTGCGACGGCTTTCCGTCAGTTTGCGACAGGATGGGGCCGCTTATTTGGCGAGCGGTCAGGTTTCTGCACGCAAGGGGATCATGCGGCGCAACTTTGTGTCGCGCAGGTAGAGCCCGCCCCAGGCGAGCAGGCCGAGATAGAGGCCGAAGAAGAGATGGCTGAAGAGCGGGCTGCCGACGCGCAGATGCGTCGCCATGGCGCCGCCGAGCAGTCCGGTGAGCAGGATCGCGCCGAGAATGCTGGTCCGCGGCAGCGCGTAGAGCAGGGCGATCGCCAGCGTCATCACGCCAAGCCCGCGTGCCAGCTCGGGCGACGCGGAGTAGCCGAGCTGCTGCATGGTCTCGGTCACCACCGAGAGCGGGGCGAGCTTGATGCCTCCGTCGAAGATCAGGAAGGCGACGACCAGCCCGCTCATCACGCGGCCGAGCCAGAGCATTGCCGGAGCTGTAGCGGTGTCTTGGATGTCCGAATGCATGGTCTTCTCCGGAACGGGCATGGCTTGATCGGGCATGGCTTCGCTGGCCCGGCGCATGCGGAGCTGCCGGCTGAAGCGCACGAGATGGGGGGCGCCGGCCTCGCGCCGGCGCGCCGTTACTTGACCGCGGAGACCAGGGCCCAGAGGAAGCCGAACGGGTCGCGATACTGGCCGTAGCGGTCGCCCCAGAACATCACCTCGACCGGGGTGACGACCTCCATGCCGGCATCGACGCCGCGCTTCCACCAGAAGTCGATATCGTCGACGCGCAGGGTCAGCGTGCAGCCCTGCGGCTGCTGCCAGGGATAGCCGTACTCGGGATAGGGGTCGCTCAGCATCAGCGAGCCGCCATTGATGTAGAGGTGGATGTGCATGGTGCGGCCCTTCTCGTCGACCGGCTGGCGGGCGACTTCCTCGGCGCCGAACGCCTTCTGGTAGAATTCGGAGGCCTTCACCGCGCCGTCGACGCTGATGTAGGGCACGACGCCGCCGCGGGTTTCGGGCTGGGCTTCGGGCTTCTGGGCGGTTGCTGCTTGCGACATGGCGAAACTCCCTCTTTTGCTGCTGTTGGACGTTGGTTTCGTCTCTGCCGGCCGGTTTTTCCGGAGGCCTGACGCTAGGACGTTGGCGACCTGGCTAAGCCGACAAAGGTCGTGGATTATTTTTCGAAAGGCCGGTCTTGGCGCTCATTCGGCTCCTTTGAGCTCGATCGCGTTGCCGTCCGGATCCCGGATGTAGATCGCCTGACCTTCGCCCTCGGCGCCGTAGCGCGAGCCGGCTGCGACGATGGCGATGCCGTGGCGCTCCAGGTGGGCGCGCAGGCCGGCTTCGTCGAAAGGCCTGATCCCCAGGCAGATATGGTCGACATTGCGCCCCTCGGCGCCCGGCGCCGCGCCGCCGGCGCGGCCGAGCGGGCCGGCGACGTCGACGAGATCGATCAGCGAGCGGCCGGCGCGCAATTGCACCAGCCCGAGCTCATCCTGCCGGCGTTCCACCGGGCAGCCGAGAACGTCCTGGTAGAAGCCGAGCATGCGGGCGGTGTCGGCGGTGCGGAACACCACATGGTCGAGCCCGGCGAGCGTGAACGGAACTTGTGCTGGCATCGCTGCCTCCATTTATCTTGATGTCGAGATAAATCCCTTGTTGTCTTGACGTCAAGATATATCTGGCGTCTCTGCTGACAGGATCGGACAGGAGCTGGAGATCGGGATGGACGGTGCGGTTGAAGAGCGGCAGGACCATGTCGATCGGCTGCGGGCGCAATGGGCGCGCGAACTGCCGGATCTCGACACCAGCCCGATGGCGGTGATCGGCCGCGCCAGGCGGATCACCTTGCGGCTGCGACCGGGCATCGAGGCGGTCTTCGCCCGTCACGGCCTCGATGCCGGCGAGTTCGATGTGATCTCGACCCTGCTGCGCTCGGGCGAGCCCTGGCAGCTGACGCCGACCGCGCTCTACCAGACGCTGATGATCTCCTCCGGCGGGCTGACGGCGCGCCTCAATCGGCTGGAGGCGGCCGGGCTGATCCGGCGCCGCGAGGCGCAGGAGGACCGGCGCAGCCTCCTGGTCGAGCTGACCGAGACCGGCCGGGCCAAGGCCGAGGCGGCCTTCCGTGAGGACATGGCGCTGGAGCGCCGGCTGCTCAGCGGACTGGACGCGGCAGAACAGGCCGAGCTCGCCCGCTTGCTGACGAGGCTGGCACTGAGCCTTGAAAGTTAATTCAGTATGGGAGAATGCTGGTACAAGCCTTTGTAACTGCGAGCTACAGCAGACTGTTCAGGCGGCCGATGAGGCGCCTCACAACCAGCGCGTCGCGAACCGGTCGCGCACTCAGCTTGCGCTGGATACGCCGCTGTCCTGCATGAGCCGGTCGATATGCAGCCTGATATGGGCCGCCTCGCTGGCACTGTTCGCAAGGGCGATCGCCCGGTCGAAGGCGATCCGTGCCTCGCGGCCGCGGCCGAGCTGCAGCAATAGCCCGCCTTTCAGGCCAAAGAAGTGGAAGTAGCCGGAGAGCGATGCTTCCAGCGGTTCCACGAGCGCGAGCGCAGCTTCGGGACCGCGCAGCTTGGCGACGGCAACCGCACGGTTCAGCGTTACGACGGGCGAGGGCTGAATGTGCTCCAGCGTGGCGTAGAGCAGGTCGATCCGCGCCCAGTCGGTCTCCTCAGGCCGCGCCGCGCGGGCATGGACCGCCGCTATCGCGGCCTGGATCTGGTAGGGGCCAGGCCGCTGGTGGCGCATGGCCTTGTCGATCAGGGCGAGGCCTTCCGCGATCAGGTGCCGGTCCCATAGTGCCCGGTCCTGATCGTCGAGCAGCACGATCGCCCCGCTGTTGTCGAGACGGGCTGCCGAGCGCGCGTGCTGGAGCAGCATCAGCGCTGCGAGCCCCATGATCTCGGGCTCGGTCGGGAACAGCCTGAGCAGCAACCGCGCCAGGCGGATCGCTTCCTCGCTGAACGGCCGGCGGCGGTCGGCTTCCGCGCCCGAGGCGGAATAGCCTTCGTTGAAGACGAGGTAGAGCATCGCCGCGACCGCCGCCAGCCGTTCGCCGCGCTCGACAGGGCCGGGCGCTTCGAACGGCACCTCGGCGGCGGCGATCCGCGCCTTGGCCCGGGTGATGCGTTGCTCCATCGCGCTTTCGCCGACGAGAAAGGCCCGGGCGATCTGCTTGACGCTCAGCCCCGAGACGATGCGCAGCGCGAGTGCGACCTGCTGCGTTGCAGGCAAATCGGGATGGCAGCAGATGAACAGCAGCCGCAGGATGTCGTCGCGGTAGTGGGCCCCGTCGAGCCGCTCGGCGACATCGCTTTCGGCATCGCCGAGGTCGGAGATCTGGTCGTCCTGCGGCAACGGTTCCTGTTTCTTCTGTCGCCTGACCTGATCGAGCGCGACATTGCGGCCGACGAAGATCAGCCAGGCGGTTGGGTCGCGCGGCGGCCCGTTCTGCGGCCAGGTCTTGAGCGCCCTGAGGCAGGCCTCCTGATAGGCCTCCTCGGCGATGTCGAGATCGCGGAAATAGCGCAGCAATGCGCTGATCGCCTGGGCGCGGGCCGCAAGCAGCGCCGCATCGATCCAGGCGAGATCGGCCATTTTCAGACTCCGGCCGGATAGTAGACCGCAAGCGGGCGAACCTCGAAGGCGCCGCCGGGATTGGCCTCGCCGAGCTCGCGCGCGATGCCGAGCGCCTCGTCGAGATCGGCGACGTCGACGATGTAGAAGCCGAGGAACTGCTCCTTGGTCTCGGCGAAGGGGCCGTCGAGGATAAGCGGCGCGTCACGATCCTTGCGCAGGGTCGTCGCAGCCGTGGTCGGCAGCAGGCGCGCGACGGGGCCGAGCTTGCCTTCCTTGGCGATGCGGTGGCGGACCTTTTCGAGGCGGCCCATGACCTCCTCGTTCTGCTCCTTCGTCCAGGCCGTGACGACCTCTTCGGAATGATAGCAAAGGATGGCGTAGTGCATCGGCGGCTCCTCTCATGGCCAAGGACGTGTGGCCGGGCCCGCAGCCGACAGGCGGGAGCGCAAAAAATCAAGCCGCGTCGATGTTCCCTAGACCAAGTCGTCCCGGGCGACCGAAGGGAGGCCCGGGATCCATGCCTGAACCTCGCTGGGAAGGCTCTGGAATGGATCCCGGATCTCCGCTTCGCTGCGTCCGGGACGACCGAGACGGTTTGTCGTATCAAACCGCCGGCGGGTTTAGCCGGGCAAAGCCCTCCTGGCGATGATACGGGAAGGCAGGGTACGGTGGCACCGTCGCGCTCGCGGTGTCGAGCCTCGCGATCTGCTCCGGCGTCAAGGCCCAGCCGACGGCGCCGAGATTGTCACGCAATTGCTGCTCGTTGCGGGCGCCGATGATCACCGAGGCGACGGTCGGGCGCTGCAGCAGCCAGTTGATCGCGATCTGAGGCACCGTCCTGCCGGTCTCCTTGGCGAGTTCGTCGAGCACGTCGACGATGGCATAGAGCTTCTCGTCGTCAACCGGCGGGCCGAAATCGGCGGTCTGGTGCAGGCGGCTGCCTTCCGGCAGCGGCTGGCCGCGCCTGATCTTGCCGGTCAGGCGGCCCCAGCCGAGCGGGCTCCAGACCAGCGCGCCGACGCCCTGGTCGAGGCCGAGCGGCATCAGGTCGAACTCGTAGTCGCGGCCGACCAGCGAATAGTAGACCTGATGGGCGACATAGCGCGGGAAGCCGTGCTTCTCGGCGAGCGCGAGCGACTTCATCAGCTGCCAGCCGGCGAAGTTGGAGACGCCGATCTGGCGGATCTTGCCGGCGCGGACCAGCGCATCGAGCGTCGAGAGCACCTCCTC
Organism: Allobosea rubneri; assembly: GCF_032464875.1. Taxonomy (NCBI): domain Bacteria; kingdom Pseudomonadati; phylum Pseudomonadota; class Alphaproteobacteria; order Hyphomicrobiales; family Alloboseaceae; genus Allobosea; species Allobosea rubneri. The sequence goes on along the minus strand of NZ_JAWDID010000005.1, from coordinate 51,526 downwards.
GATCGGGGTGAAGGCATCGAAGGCGTGGAGCTGAAGCAGGTCGATATGATCGCTGCCGAGCCGGCGGAGCGCGGCTTCGGTGCCGTCGATCAGCCGGCTGCGCGAGGAGCCCGCATCGTTGGGGCCATCGCCCATCGGCAGCGTCATCTTGGTCGAGATCAGGACCTTGTCGCGCCGGCCCTTGATCGCCGCGCCAAGAATCTCCTCGGAGGCGCCGTTCGAGTAGACGTCGGCGGTATCGAACAGGTTGAGCCCAGCCTCGAGGCAGATGTCGACGAGACGGGTCGCCTCCTTGGCATCGCTGGTGCCCCAGGCGCTGAAGAGCGGGCCCTGGCCGCCGAAGGTGCCGGCGCCGAAGCTGAGGGCGGGAACCTTGAGGCCGGAGCGGCCGAGATATCTGTAGTCCATGGTTCAGTTCCTTATGCGAAGTCTTTGATAAAGCTCACTGCGGGCAGGAAGCGGGGGCGGTCTGCAGCACCAACCGCTGGCGCTTGTCGAGGCGCAGGCTGATCACTGCCAGAACCAGGCTCGCCAGCGGCACCAAGGCGGCGACCCAGGTCACGCCGGCAAGGCCCGGGCCATGGTCGATGGTGACGCCACCGAGCCAGGCGCCGAAGGCATTGCCGAGGTTGAAGGCGGCGATGTTGAGGCTGGAGGCGAGATTACGCCCAGCTGGCCCGGCCTTGTCGAGCACGCGCATCTGCAAGGGCGCGACAGTAGCGAAGGCCGCCGCGCCGATCAGCCCGACGAAGATCGTCACAGCGACGGGCGAGCGCAGCGTCGCCGTCATGGCGAAGAGCACGATGGCAAGGGCCGCCGTGGTCGCGAGCAGGGCGACCGGCAGGTTGCGGTCGGCGAGCTTGCCGCCGAGCATGTTGCCGACGATCAGGCCGAGGCCGAAGAGCAGAAGGATCGGCGAGACCGCTTCCTGCGAGAAGCCGGTGATCTCGACCAGGATCGGCTGGATATAGGTGAAGACCGCGAAGACGCCGCCGAAGCCGAGCACGGTCATGGCGAGGCCGAGCAGCACCTGCGGATCGGCCAGCGTCGCGATCTCCTGGCGTAGCGGCGCGACCTCGGCCTTGCCCTTGTCGGCCGGGACGAGACGAGCGAGCACCAGCATGGCGATGACGCCGATGACGGCGATGGTCCAGAAGGTGGCGCGCCAGCCGAAGTTTAGGCCGAGCCAAGCGCCTGCGGGCACACCGAGCAGGGTCGCGATGGTGAGGCCGGTGAACATCACGGCAATGGCCGAGGCCTTCTTGTCCTCGGGGACGAGGCTGGTCGCGACGACGGAGCCGACGCCGAAGAAGGTGCCGTGCGCCAGCGAGGTGACGATGCGCGCCGCCATCAACAGGCTATAGCTCGGTGCGAGCGCACAGGCGATGTTGCCGAGCGTGAAGATCGCCATCAGCAGGATCAGCACCTGCTTGCGCGGCAGATTGCGGGTGGCGAGGGTCAGCACCGGCGCGCCGACGAAGACGCCGAGCGCATAGCCGGAGATCAGCAGGCCGGCCATCGCGACCGAAACCTGCAGGTCGCCGGCAACCTGCAAGAGCAGGCCCATGATGACGAATTCGGTGGTGCCGATGCCGAAGGCACCGGCGGTGAGGGCATAGACGGCAATGGGCATTGGACGCTCCGCGCCAGGCAAGAGAAGTGTCCTCGCCAGATGGTGCAATGCAGTGTCTTGAACTAGGATGCCGCCCGTAACATCACTTGTGACTTGAGTTCATCATGGCAACGCTGCTCAGCAACCGCTCCGGCGAGATGGAAGTGTTCGCGGCCGTGGTCGAGCGCGGCGGCTTCTCCGCCGCTGCCAAGCTCTTCGGCATGACGCCATCGGCCGTCAGCAAACTGGTCACAAGGCTGGAGGGCAGGCTTGGCGCAAGGCTGATCAACCGCTCGACACGCAAGCTGCAACTGACTGCGGAAGGCCAGGCTTTCCACCAGCGCTGCGTTGCCATTCTCTCGGACATCGCCGAAGCCGAGGCTGAGGCCGCGGCCGGACGCGCGCCGCGCGGCCGGGTTCGGGTCAACGCCAATGTCGCCTTCGGCAACCAAATTCTGCTGCCGCTGCTGCCGGCATTCCTCGCCGAGCATCCCGAGCTCTCGGTCGATCTCGTCTTCACCGACCAGGTCGTCGACCTGATCGAGGAGCGGGCCGACATCGCGATCCGGGTCGCGCCAGGCCCCTTGCGCGGCAACCAGTTGATGGCGCGCAAGATCGGTGAAAGCGCCGTCGCCGTCGTCGCTTCGCCCGCCTATCTCGCCCGCCATGGCGAGCCAAAGACGCCGGCCGATCTGGCGAAGCACAACCTGATCGGCTTCAATTTCGCCCGTTCTGTGGAGGGCTGGCCCTTTCGCGTCGACGGTGCGCTGATCTCGATCGCCGCGGTCGGCAACACCCAGGTCGGCGACGGCGAGATCGCGCGCCAGCTCGCCGTCGCCGGTGTCGGGCTCGCCCGGCTCGGGCGCTTCCATACCCAGGCCGAGGTCGCCGCAGGGCGGCTCGTCACAGTGCTGGAGGACTTCAACCCCGGCGACATCGAGGTGATCCACGCCGTCTATCTCGGGCAGGGTGGCTTCGTGCCGGCGCGGATGCGCGCCTTCATCGATTTCCTGGCGCGGAATGTGAAGATTCGAGCCTGAAGGCACGGCCGTCACTCCGGGGCAGCCGAAGGCCTGAGTCCGGAACGCATGAACACAGCCCTTTTCCGTCATGGTCGGGCTTGTCCCGACCATCCACGTCTTTGCATCATTGATCAGCTGCGGTGTCCAAGACGTGGATGCTCGCCACAAGGGCGAGCATGACGAGCTGGAGCGATGTCGCGGTCATGGCTTCCGGGTTCGCCGCTTCGCGGCGCCCCGGAATGACGGTAGGAGTCTCAGCTCAGCAGCAGGCTGTCGTCCGAGAGTTCCTCGCCGCGCACCTGCTTGAACAGGCGCAGCAGGTCGGGAACGTCCATCGCCTTGCGGCGCTCGCCGGCGATGTCGAAGACGACCTTGCCCTCGTGCAGCATCACGGTGCGGCTGCCATGGTCGAGCGCGTCGCGCATCGAATGGGTGACCATCAGCGCGGTCAGCTTCTGCTCCTCGACGATGCGCCGGGTCAGGTCGAGGACGAAGGCGGCGGTGCGCGGGTCGAGCGCGGCAGTGTGCTCGTCGAGCAGCAAGGTCTTGGTTCCCGCCAGCGTCGACATCAGCAGGCTGACCGCCTGGCGCTGCCCGCCCGACAGGAGCCCCATCGAATCACCGAGACGATCTTCCAGTCCGAGCCCCAGCATCGCCAGCTTGTCGCGGAACAGGGTCCGGCGTGATGCGTCGAGTGCGGCGCCGAGGCCGCGGGTGCGGCCGCGTGCCTGGGCCAGCGCCATGTTCTCCTCGATCGTCAGGCGCTCGCAGGTGCCGGCCATCGGGTCCTGGAAGACGCGGGCGATCAGGCCTGCGCGCTTCGGCGTCGGCCAGCGCGTCACATCGATGCCGTCGACCTCGACCGTGCCGCTCTCGGCCCGGGCGTCGCCGCTCAGAACATTGAGCAATGTCGACTTGCCGGCACCGTTCGAGCCGATGACGGTGACGAATTCGCCATCGGCGACCTTCAGGTCGAGGCCGCGCAGCGCGCGGTTCTCAAGCGGCGTGCCGCGCCCGAAGGTGACGTGAACGTCCCGGACGCTGATCATGGCGCGCTCCGCTTGAACAGGCCGCGCAGTGGGTTGGCAACACCAGGCAGCATCAGGGCGATGCCGACCAGAACAGCGGTGACGAGGTTAAGGTCGGAGGCGCGCAGGCCGAGCCAGCCGGCGTTCAAAGCGAGCGCAATGGCGAGACGATAGGCGATGGCGCCGATCAGGCAGGAGAACACCGCGATCACGATCGAGCGCGTGCGGAAGATCGTCTCGCCGAGGATGACGGCGGCAAGGCCGGCGATGATGGTGCCGGTGCCGATGCTGACATCGGCGAAGCCCGCCGTCTGCGCGAACAGGGCGCCGGCCAGTGCGACGAGGCCGTTCGACAGGGCGACGCCGACATAGACATGCATGTCGGTACGGATGCCTTGCGCCCGCGCCATGCGCGGATTGGCGCCGGTGGCGCGCATCGCCAGGCCGAATTCGGTCTTGAGGAAGCGCGCGAGCAAAGCGGCGATCACGGTGACGATGATCAGAAGGGCCAGCACGCGCAGGGTCGGGCGGCTCGGCAGCCCGGTCGCGGCGATCAGCGGGTTCAGCCAGGTGAAGAGGTCGATCACCGTCGGCCAGTTCATCAGCGGGATGTTCGGCACCCCCATCACCCGCAGATTGATCGAGAACAGAGCCGTCATCGTCAGGATGCCGGCGAGCAGGTGCAGGATCGAAAAGCGGATGTTGAGCCAGGCGGTGACCGTGCCGGCGAGGCAGCCGGCGACGATCGCCGCCAGCGTGGCGAAGACGGGATTGACGCCGCCCGCGATCATCGCCGCTGCTACGGCGGCGCCGAGCGGCAAGGTCCCGTCGACCGTCAGGTCGGGGAAGTCGAGCACGCGGAAGGTGATGTAGACGCCGAGCGCCACGAGAGCGAACACCAGTCCGATCTCGATGGCGCCCAGAGTGGCGATGAGACTCATCGGTCGCCCTGCTTGTTCTTGTCGGAAACGGCGAGATAGGCGGCCGTTGGAGGCGGCGGCGCGTTGCGCCGCCGCTTCACGTCAGTTGATGACCTGCTTGGCGCGCGCCAGCACGGCCGGCGGAACGGTCACGCCCATGGCGGCGGCGGCCTTGGCGTTGATCACGAGGTTGCTGCCGCTGGCATTGGCAACCGGAATGGTGCCGGGCTTTTCGCCCTTGAGGACGCGAACGACCACCGCTCCCGTCTCGACGCCAACCTGGAAATAGTCGAAGCCGATCGAGGCGACCGAGCCCTTCTGGACCGACTCGGTGTCGCCGGTGAAGACCGGCAGCTTGTTGTCGGCGCCGACGGCGAGCACGGTGCCGAGCGCCGAGATGATGGTGTTGTCGGTCGGCAGATAGATCGCATCGACCTTGCCGACGAGGCTCTGCGCTGCGGCGGAGACATCGGCCGTGCGGCCGGCCGAGGCCTCGACGATCTGGAGGCTGCGGGCCGGCGCCAGCGCCTTGACGGCGTTGAGCAGCGCGACGCTGTTGGCCTCGCCGGGATTGAAGACGACGCCGATCTTCTTGGCCGCGGGCACCAGCTCCTTGATCAGATCGAACTGGGCTTCGAGCGGCGAGAAGTCGGAGATGCCGGTGACGTTGCCACCGGGCGCCTTGCGGTCCTTGACGATCTGGGCCGCGACAGGGTCGGTCACGGCGGTGAAGACCACCGGAATCGTCTGCGTCGCCGTCACCATCGCCTGGGCGGAAGGGGTCGCAATCGCGACGATCACGTTCGGGTTCTCGCCGGCGAATTTCTGGGCGATCTGCGCCGCCGTCGCCGGGGAGCCCTGAGCCGATTCATAGCGGAAGGTCAGGTTGGCGCCGTCCTTGTAACCGGCCTCCTCCAGCGCCTTCTTGACGCCGTCGCGGGCGGCATCGAGCGCCGGATGCTCGACAATGGCGGTGACCGCGACCGTCACCTTCTGCTGGGCCTGCTGCGCGAATGCGGCCGTCCCGGCCAGAAGCGCCAGGGCAAGACCGCTGCCGATCATGGTTGCGCGCAAACGCATGGTGTTCTCTCCATCGGTTGCCGGTGCCCACCGCGCTGACTTCATTCCTCGGCAGCGGGGCAGGGCCGGTTGTGATTGCCGTGCGGGCCAGTCGGAAAAAATCCAATATCAGGGGCCGTGGCCTCGACTTGGGCCACTATGCGCGGCCAAAATCGCGGCGTGCAAGTGAGTTGGCCGCATGGCTCGCCGGTGCGGGCGCATATGACGAACAGCCCGGCTCACTGCCCGCGGCGGCTGCGCGCGGCGAAGCGCACTGCCTCCTCCGCGGCCTTGAACAGCGCCTTGGCCTTGTTGACGCATTCGGTCTGCTCGGAGGCCGGGTTGGAATCGTAGACGATGCCGGCGCCGGCCTGGACCTGCATGCGCCTGTCCTGGACGACGGCGGTGCGCAGGACGATGCAGGTGTCCATCTCGCCATTGGCGCCGAAATATCCGATGCAACCGGCATAGGCGCCACGGCGGTCCTTCTCCAGCTCGTCGATGATCTCCATCGCCCGGACCTTCGGCGCGCCGGAGACGGTGCCGGCCGGGAAGCCGGCGATCAGCGCCGACAGCGCGTCATGCTGCGGGGCGAGGCGGCCCTCGACGTTCGAGACGATGTGCATCACCTGGCTGTAGCGCTCGATGAAGAACGAATCCGTGACGCGCACACTGCCGATCTCGGCGACCCGGCCGACATCGTTGCGGCCGAGGTCGAGCAGCATCAGATGCTCGGCGCGCTCCTTCGGATCGGCCAGCAGATCTTCCGCCAGGGCGGCGTCGGCGGCCGGCGTCGCGCCGCGTGGACGGGTGCCGGCGATCGGGCGGATGGTGACGTTGCCGTCGCGCATCCGGACCAGGATCTCCGGGCTGGAGCAGACGATCTGGAAGTCTTCGAAGTCGAGATAGCAGAGGAACGGCGCCGGATTGATCCGGCGCAGCGCCCGGTAGAGCGCAAAGGGCGGCAGCTCGAAGGGCGCTTCGAAACGCTGCGACAGCACGACCTGGAAGATGTCGCCGGCGCGGATGTACTCCTGCGCCCGCAGCACCATCGCCTCGTACTCGGCCTCGCTGGTGTTCGAGACCGGCTCGGGATGGGAGAGCCCGGCAATGTCGACCCCGGCTTCGGCGGGCAGAGGGGATTCCAGCGCGCTGACCACCGCCTCGAGCCGCTCCTGCGCCTGCTCACGGGCGATCCGTGCCGACACCCCAGGTTGATGCCGCACCGGCGTCACCACGGTGATCTCGTCGCGCACAGAGTCGAAGACCACCATCAGCGTCGGCCGCATCAGGATCGCATCAGGGACGCCGACGCCGGTTTCCTTCGGTTCCGCCAGGCGCTCCATCAGGCGCACCATGTCGTAGCCGAGATAGCCGAACACGCCTGCCGCCATCGGCGGCAGCCCGTCCTGGTCCGGAATCGCGCTCTCCGCCAGCAGCGAGCGCAGGCTCTCGAAGGCAGGGCGGGCATCGGGCAGGAAGGCATCGCCGAGCGCCGGCCGGCACAGCGCGCTCTGGCCGTGATGGCAGCGCCAGATCAGGTCGGGCTCCAGCCCGATCATCGAGTAGCGCCCGCGCACCGCGCCGCCCTCGACCGATTCGAGCAGGAAGGCCGGCCCCTTGCCGGCATGGCGCAGCTTCATGAAGGCCGCGACGGGCGTCTCGCAGTCGCCGACGAGGCTCAGCGTCACCAACTGGGGCTGGCCGGCGTCGTAGGCGGCGGTGAAACGTTCGAGGTCGAAGGCCGACGCCATGCTCGGAACTCTCAGTTCTGCGTGCCGCCGGTCGCGTTGCGGAAGGCGGCCTGGTTCAGCGTGACCCCGAGATCCTTCTGCAGCTTGCGGACGTACTGGGTCAGGACGTCGTCGCTCACGCTCGAGGTGAACAGGCGCACGAAGTTCTCAGCTTCTTCGGTGGTGCGCATATAGGGGGGCACCGTCGCCGCCTTGACCTGGAACAGGATGCGGCCTGTTCCATCGACCGAGGCCGAGGCGCTCTTGCCGACCGGCGTGCCGAAGATCAGCGAGACGACGTTCTGGGGCAGGGCATCGCTCTGGTCCTGGCGGCCGAGGCCGTTCGCCTCCTCGGGCTTGAGGCCGGCGGCGGTCACCACCGTTGCGAAGGCTTCCCCGGCATCGAGGCGCTGGATCAGTTCGCGCGCCTTGGCGGCGAGCTTGGCGGAGACCTCGTCGGCGCGCCACTGGCGCTCGACCTCGGCCTTGACCTCGTCGAAGCTGCGATCGCGCGGCGGATCGATCTTGGTGACCTCGAACCAGACATAGCCGCCATTATTGGGCAGGCGGATCGCCTCGTTGTCGACACCGATATCCGAGCCGAAGATCGCGGTCAGGGTCGCGCTGCCGCCGGGGAGCTGGGTGTCCTGCGTGCCGTCGGGCTTGCGCAGGCTGGAATCGACCGGTCCGAGCGGCCGGATGGTCATCCCGAACTCCTGGGCAATCTCGGAGAGCGGCCGGGCCGAGGCGCGCTGGTCCTCGATCTTGTCGTGGAGCTCGGTCATCAGGGCCGCAGCCTTGCTGGTCGCGACCTCCTTGCGGACCTCGTCGGCAACTTCCTCGAAGCTCTTGAGGCGCGCCGGCTCGATCTCGGTGACACGCAGCAGCACCGGGCCGAAGCCGCCCTGGACCGGCGCGCTGACCGCGGCCTGGGCGAGGGCGAAGGCGGCATCGCGCACGGCGGGGTCGAACAGGCCTTCGCGAGCGAAGGTGCCGAGCGCGAGGTCGGCCTCGGCGATGTTGCGGGCGGCGGCGATCGCCTCGAAGGTTTCGCCGGCGTCGATCCTTGCCTTGGCGGCCTGCGCCTCCTCCATGCTCGGGAAGGCGATCTGCTGGATCGTGCGGCGCTCGGGCGAGCCGTAGCGCTGGGTCTTGACCGTTTCGTAATGGGCCTTGGCGTCCGACTCGGAGACCTTGGCCGGATCGGCGAGGGTATCCGCCGTCAATGCCAACACATTGGCGCTGCGGAACTCCGGAGCCCGGAAGGACGTCTTACGCTCCTCGAAATAGCGCTTGAGCACGTCTTCGGCGGGGGCGGCGATCTCGCCAGCCGCCGTCTCGGGAATCACCGCATAGGCGACGTCACGCCGCTCGTTGCGAAGCCGGTGACCGAGCTCCTGGAGGGCGACCGGGGCGGAGATCCCGCCGATCACCATCTCGGCGAGCTCCTGGCGCATCGTCGCGGCGCGCTGCTCGCGCACGAAGGCCTGCTCGGTCAGGCCGATCGCCCGCAGCAGCTCGTTGAAGCGGTTGCGATCGAAGGCGCCGGCGGCGTTCTTCATGTTCGGGTCGTTGAAGATCACGTCGCGGACCGTGTCGTCGGAGACGGCGAGCCCCATCCGGTCACCGACCTGATCGAGAGTCGCCTCGGTGATCAGCCGCGACAGGACGCGCTGGTCGAGGCCGATCGCGCGGGCCATTTCGGGCGTGATCTGGCGCCGCTGCTGACGCGTCAGCAGCTGGACCTCGTTCTGATAGGCCGTGCGCATCTGCTCGATGGTGATCTCGCGCTTGCCGATCATCGCGACGGCATTGCGGCCATAGCCCTGGAAGATGTCGCCGATGCCCCAGATCGCGAAGGAAAAGATCAGGAACCCGAACATCAAGGCAATCAGGAGCTTGCCGACCAGGCTTTGCCCCGCCTTGCGGATGCCCTGCATCATCATCTTGCTATCTTCCTGTCCTGTCGGCGACGGCGCACTTGCGCGCCGCTTATAGGAACAGAGGCCCGGCTCGGCAATCACCGGCTCTCGCATGTGATTGCGAACCGTTCGCGGCGTTGCTAGTCCCCTTGCAGGCAAATTGGAGAATGGGCGTGACGGCAAGCATCAAGCCGCTGGTGGCGGGCAACTGGAAGATGAACGGTCTCAAGACCGATCTCGGCATCGCCGCGGAGATCGCGCGCGGCCATGACGGCGCCCTGCGGACGAAGGTCGACCTCGCCATCTGCCCGCCCGCGACGCTGCTCTATCCCATGACTGCCGCGCTGATCGGCTCGCGCATCGCCACGGGCGGCCAGGATTGCAGCCTGCGCGACAGCGGCGCCTTCACCGGCGAGGTCTCGGCTGCGATGCTCGCCGATGCGGGCGCGCAGTATGCCATCGTCGGCCACTCCGAGCGCCGCACCCTGCATGGCGAGCGCGATGCCACGGTCAAGGCCAAGGCCCAGGCGGCCCAGGCGGCGCTTCTGGTGCCGATCGTCTGCGTCGGCGAGACCAAGGACGAGCGCGAGGCCGGCAAGGCACTCGCCGTGGTCAAGAAGCAGCTGCGCGGCTCGGTGCCCGAGGGCTCGACCGGCGCGACGCTGGTCGTCGCCTATGAGCCGGTCTGGGCGATCGGCACCGGGCTGACGCCGACCACCGCCGATGTTGCCGAGATGCATGCCGCGATCCGCGCCGATCTCGGCCGCATCCTCGGCAAGGCTGCGGCTGCCAGCGTCAGGCTGCTCTATGGCGGCTCGGTCAAGCCGTCCAATGCCGCCGAGCTGATGGGCGTGTCTGATGTCGACGGTGCCCTCGTCGGCGGCGCCAGCCTCAAGGCCGAGGATTTCCTGGGGATCGCCCGCGCCTGCGGCTGAAGCGAATCTGCTGAAATCGCCGGTGGTGCATTGCGCATGCCCATGCTATGGGCACCGCCGAAAACGCGGATCCGTGCCGGATCGCCCATCTTGGCGAACGTGCACGCCATACCCATTTCGTGAGCCATGCAGAACGTTCTCATCGTCATCCACCTGATCATCGTGATCGCGCTCGTCGGCGTCGTCCTGCTCCAGCGCTCGGAGGGCGGCGGCCTCGGCATGGGCTCGGGTGGCGGCGGTGGCGTCGGCGGCTTCATGACCGGCCGCGGCCAAGCCAACGCGCTGACGCGCGCGACGGCGATCCTGGCGGGGCTGTTCTTCATCACCTCGCTCACGCTGGCGGTGCTCGCGACCCATGGCCGGACCCAGCGTTCGATCATCGACGGCGCACCGGCCCCGGGCGCCACGGCTCCGGCCGCGCCGAGCGCGCCTTCGGCTCCCAATGCCGGCGGCGTCCTCGACCAGCTGCGGCAGATGCAGAATCCCGGCGGCGCGCAGCCGCCGACCCCGGCAGCGCCGGGACAGTGATCGGAACAGGGCAGGGGCCGGGAAACCGGCCCTTCTCTTTTGAGGGGGAAGTGCCGGTAAACCGGCCTTGCTCTTTTGTGGACAAGCATGCAGCGCAGGTCCGACCCTCGTCGGCGCGCTTAGCGAATCGCAATCTTGGCGTTAAAGGTGACCTCCCATGACGCGGTATGTTTTCATCACCGGCGGCGTGGTGTCCTCGCTCGGCAAAGGCTTGGCGTCGGCGGCTCTCGCAGCCCTTCTGCAGGCACGTGGCCATACGGTCCGCCTGCGCAAGCTCGACCCCTACCTCAATGTCGATCCGGGCACGATGAGCCCGTATCAGCATGGCGAGGTCTTCGTCACCGATGACGGAGCCGAGACCGATCTGGATCTCGGGCATTACGAGCGCTTCACCGGCCGGCCCTGCAACAAGGGCGACAACATCACCACCGGCCGCATCTACATGGACATCCTGACGCGCGAGCGCCGGGGCGACTATCTCGGCGCGACGATCCAGGTCATTCCGCACGTCACCAACGCCATCAAGGAATTCGTGCTCTCCGGCAATGAGGGCTACGACTTCGTGCTGGTCGAGATCGGCGGCACCGTCGGCGATATCGAGAGCCTGCCCTTCCTCGAGGCGATCCGCCAGACCAACCAGCAATTGCCGCGCGGCCAGTGCATCTTCCTGCATCTGACGCTGCTGCCCTATATCCCGACCGCCGGCGAGCTGAAGACCAAGCCGACGCAGCATTCGGTTGCCGAGCTGCGCTCGATCGGCATCCAGCCCGACATCCTGCTCTGCCGTACCGACCGCGAGATTCCGCGCGAGGAACGCCGCAAGCTCGCTCTGTTCTGCAATGTGCGCGAGACGGCGGTGATCGAGGCCCGCGATGTGTCGTCGATCTACGACGTGCCGCTCTCCTATCATGCCGAGGGCCTCGACAACGAGGTGTTGGCGGCATTCGGCATGGAAGCCGGGCCGGAGCCCGACCTTAGCAACTGGCGTCGCATCTCCGAGCGCGTGAAGAGCCCCGAAGGCGAGGTCACCATCGCCATCGTCGGCAAGTACACCGGGATGAAGGACGCCTATAAGTCGCTGATCGAGGCGCTGACGCACGGTGGCATCGCCAACCGGGTGAAGGTCAATCTCGACTGGATCGAGTCCGAGGTCTTCGAGAAGGAGGACCCGACGCCGTTCCTCGAGCATGTCCATGGCATCCTCGTGCCCGGCGGCTTCGGTCATCGCGGCGCCGAAGGCAAGATCAAGGCAGCGACCTTCGCAAGGCAGCGCAAGGTACCCTATTTCGGCATCTGCTTCGGCATGCAGATGGCGGTGATCGAGGCGGCCCGCTCGCTGGCCGGCATCGAAGGCGCGAACTCGACCGAGTTCGGGCCGACGGATGAGCCTGTGGTCGGCCTGATGACCGAATGGATGCGGGGCAACGAGCTGGAGCAGCGCGCCGCGGGCGGTGATCTCGGCGGCACGATGCGGCTAGGTGCCTATGCCTCGCATCTGTCGGGCGATACCAAGATCGCCAAGATCTATGGCTCGACCGAGATCTCGGAGCGGCATCGCCATCGCTACGAGGTCAATATGGGCTATCGCCAGCAGCTCGAGGCGCGGGGCCTGCGCTTCAGTGGCGTCTCGCCCGACGGGCTTCTGCCGGAGACGGTCGAGTATGCAGACCATCCCTGGTTCATCGGCGTGCAGTACCATCCCGAGTTGAAGTCGCGCCCCTTCGAGCCGCATCCGCTCTTCGCCAGCTTCATCGAGGCGGCGGTGGTGCAGAGCCGCCTGTTCTGACGGGCGGTTCGGGCATCTCCCGATACTGAGTCAGGTTACTCCGGCACCGTGACCCAACGGTGCCGGTGTTCGGTGTAGACCTGCTTGCCGGGCGCCGGGAAATCGGGATCGGCGAAGGCGCCCACGGCGACCGCGATCATGTCGGGCTTGCGCGCAGGCTCCCAGAACACGGTGCTGCCGCAGCCCGGGCAAAAATGCTGCGTCACGGCGTAGCCGCTGTCCGCCTGTCGTCGATAGGCAGCCGTCCGACCCTGAATCCTGACATTCTCGCGCGGAAAGAACGCTGCGATCCCGTAGGTGCTGCCCGTGCGGAGTTGGCATTCGCGGCAGTGGCAGAGCGAGACGCTGACAGGATCTCCCGCGCAGATCAGGCTCAGAGCGCCGCAAGAGCAATGCGCATGTCGTTGCTGCACCGGTGTCTTCATGGCTCGTCTCGCCTCAACTCTCCGTCGCCTGCGACAGTCTGGCGCATCCCTGTCGCTTCCGTATAGTGAGCTCACAAGGCTTGGGCTTTCGCGGGGGGCGGCATGACGATTTCGATGACCGGTTTGCCGGCGTTCCTGCTCTATTTCTGCGTCGGCTTTGCCCTGATCGCAGGGTTCGCGGTGGCCTATCTGCGCCTCACCGCCCATGACGAGATCGCGCTGATCCGCAATGGCAACCTCTCCGCCGCGATCGCCTTCGGCGGCAATGTCGTCGGCTTCTCCGTGCCGCTGGAAAAGGCAATCGAGCAGGCCAGCAGTATTCCGGATCTCGTGATCTGGGCGGTCATCGCGATGCTGATCCAGTTCGGTGCCTATGGCTTCGCGCGCATCGTGATCCCGGAGCTCTCGCGCAAGATCGAGGAGGATCGGATCCCCTCGGCCGCGATGCTGGCCGTGATCGCCATCGTCAGCGGTACCCTGGCTGCCGCCAGCATGACCGAGTGAGGAGGCCGGCATGAAGCGCTCGACCCAGATCGGCCTGGCCGCGGCGGGTGTCGTGCTCGTGGCGAGCTACTGGTCGCTCTCCGGCGGCGAGACCGACGATTCGCTGATCTACAACAACGTCGCGGAGTGCCGTGCCGCCAACCAGCTGACCGCGAGCCAGTGCGAGCAGCGCTTCAACGAGGCTTCCGCCAACCATCTGCGCGAGGCCAAGAAATTCGGCAGCACGGCCGCCTGCGAGCAGGAGTATGGCAGTGGCGGCTGCCAGAGCGCGGTCTGGAACGGGGCGCAGGTCGCCATTCCCGCGCTCGCGGGCATCATGCTGGCGCGGCAGTTCATGTCCGGCGGCGGCGCGGCCCAGCCGCTGCTGCCGCCGACCAGTTCGGCCTGCCCGCCGGGAACCCGGCAGCCCGGTTCGGGACGCCCGGAATGCGAGCAGCCGGCCCGAAGCTCCTCCTCGTCATCATCGTCCAGCGGTGGCTATTATGGCGGCAGCAGCAGTCGCTCGCGGGCCTACACCACCGCCTCGGGGCAGGCGATGGTTGCCCGCAATATCTCTTCGACCGGGATGGCGAGCACCCCCAGCGTCGCCTCGCGCGGCGGCTTCGGCTCCAGCTCGCGCTCCTATTCCTCCCACTCCTCGTCCTGACCATGCGCCGGCTTTCCCTGTCTCCCCGCCCGGACTGGCAGGCCCAGGTCGAACGGCTCGGCTTCGCCTTCCATACGATCGACGGCGAAACCTATTGGGACGAGAGCGTCGCCTACGGCTTCACGCTGCGGCAGATCGAGGACGACATCGAGGCGCCGAGCGCGGCGATCGAGGAACTCTGCTTCGGCTTCGTCGAGCGCGCCATCGCCGACGAGGAGATCCTCCGCCGGCTCGCCGTACCGGAGGTACAATGGCAGCTGATCCGCGACAGCTGGCAGCGCGGCGACCGGAACCTCTATGGCCGGCTCGACTTCGCCTATGACGGCAAGGGCCCGGCCAAGCTCCTCGAATACAATGCCGACACGCCGACCTCGTTGTTCGAGGCCGCCGTGGTGCAATGGGACTGGCTCGAACAGGCGATGGCGCAGGGCAGGCTCTCGCGCGGGTGCGACCAGTTCAACTCGCTGCACGAGCGGCTGGTCGCGGCCTTCGGCCAACTCCGCGAGCCGGCGCCCGAGCGCATGCATTTTACCTGCGTCGACGGCAGCGCCGAGGACAAGGGCACGGTCGACTATCTGATCGACTGCGCTACGCAGGCCGGGATCGATGCGCGTTTCACTTTCATCGAGGAGATCGGCCTGCTTGCCGATGGGCGCTTCTGCGACGGCGCCAGCCTGCCGATCGAGACGCTGTTCAAGCTCTATCCCTGGGAGTGGCTGTTCCGCGAGCAATATGCCGGAGCGCTCGCCGGCTCGCGCTGCCGCTTCGTCGAGCCGCCCTGGAAGGCGCTGGTCTCGAGCAAGGGCCTGCTGCCCTATCTCTGGGAGATGGCGCCCGGCCACCCCAATCTGCTGCCGGCCTTCTTCGAAGGCGATCCGCGCAGTGCCGAGCTCGGCGCCAGCCATGTCCGCAAACCGCTCTATTCGCGCGAGGGCGCCAATGTGACGCTGGTCGAGGACGGCACTGTGCGCGACAGCGACGACGGTCCCTACGGGGCCGAGGGCTTCGTGCTGCAGGCGACGGCGATGCTGCCGAACTTCGACGGGAACTATCCGGTGCTCGGGTCCTGGCTGGTCGCTTCGCAGCCTTGCGGCCTCGGCATCCGCGAGGATGCGACGCCGATCACCAAGAACACCTCGCGCTTCGTGCCGCATTTCATCGAGGGCTAGGATCGGGAGCGTCCGGCGCGAGCGATGCGCTATCATGGCGCGAATCGTCCGCCCTGCCTTTGCGAGCCCAGTCAGCCATGAACCAGCCTTCGCCTTCGCGCGGTCTCGACCATCTCGTCATCGGCGTGGCCGATCTCGACGCGGCGGGCGACTTCTACACTCGCCTGGGTTTCCGGGTCGGCGCGCGCAATCGCCATCCCTGGGGAACCGAGAACCGCATCGTCCAGTTTCCCGGCGCCTTCCTCGAACTGATCACGGTCGGCGACGGCACAGCGATACCGCCACATGGCCAACGCCTGTTCTCCTTCGGCGCCTTCGTCCGCGACGCCCTGGCGCGAGGAGAGGGCATGTCGATGCTCGTACTCGAAAGCCAGGATTCACGTGCCGATGCCGAGCGCTTCAGGCAGGCGGGAATCGGCGATTTCGAGCCCTTCTTCTTCGAGCGGGAGGCAAAGCGTCCCGACGGCTCGCAGGTTCGCGTCGCCTTCAGCCTGGCCTTCACCGAGAATCCGGCGGCGCGCGAATGTGCCTTCTTCGTCTGCCAGCAGCACGAGCCGCAGAATTTCTGGAGCCCGGTCTTCCAGCAGCACGACAACGGCGCGAGCGGGCTTGCGGCGACCTTCATGGTCGCAGCCGAGCCGCAGGCGCAGCGCGACTTCCTCTCGGGCTTTTCCGGTGCAGCCGGCATCGAGACGGCAGATGGCCGCCTGCGTTTCGATCTGCCGCGCGGCCGCATCGAGGTGCTTACGCCCAGAACTGCCGAGTTGGCATTCGGCGCTGTCGAATCCGCGGCGGGAATGCCGCATTTTGCCGGTTTCGCCGTCACGGTGCCGGAGCTGGCCGCGATCGAAGAGAGGCTGGCGCGCCAGGGCATCGAGCACCGGCGCGCAGAGCGCCGGATCATCGTTTCGGCTGCCAGCGCGCGTGGTTGCGCGATCGTGTTCGAGCAGGGCTGAGGACCGAACCCGGTCGTTACCGGGCCGGCGCCTCGGCGCCGGCATGGGCCGGGCCCTCGGGCAGATTGGCGAGCAGGCCGAGCAGGGCCCGGTCGTGCAGCACGACCATGCGCTCCTTCGGCTTCAGCCAGATCATCGCGTCGGAGACGGTTTCGGCGTCGATCAGCTTGGCCTGGGCGACCGCACGCTCGGGTTCGATCTCGCCGCGGCGTCGCGGCTGGACCTGCGGCAGCATGCTCTCATGGGCCGAGCGCAGGACCTGGTCGGCGTGCAGCGCCAGCAGGCCGTCGGCATCGTCATGGCCGGCCTTGGCGAATTCAGCCTGCAGCGCATTCGCTCGCGTCGCGATCGGCGGCGGAGCGCCTTCCTCCGGCGTGACCAGCAGATTGTGCCGCTTCAGCCAGAGGCCGAGCGCAAGCTGGCCGGAGGCCCAGGACAGCGGGATCGCCAGCACGAGGCCGACGATCGTCGGCGACATCCAGGCGAACAGCGAGGTCGCGATCATGAAGGCCGAGAGGCCGGCGACCAGGCCGAGCATGGTATGCGTGCGGTGCCGCCGGACGATATCCTTGAACGGGATCGAGCCGTCGTCGCGGCGCTGCGGATTCCAGCCGGTGTCACGCCCGAGCAGGATCTGGAAGACCGAGCCGGACTGGATCACCATCATGATCGGCGCGAAGATCGCCGAGAACAGCACTTCGAGCAGGGCCGAGAGGGTGAGGCGGATGCCGCCGCCGCAGGCACGCCGCAGCTTGCCGTCGAACAGTGTCAGCAAGAGCCCGAAGAGCTTCGGCGCCAGCAGGATCGCCATGGTCAACGCGAAGAGGTTCAACGCGCGCTCGGGGTCGAAGCGCGGCCATACCGGGAAGAGCGTGAATTCCTGGGTGAAGTACTCGGGGCGCGCGTAGTTGACCTGCAGCACGATCAGGATGCCGACCACCAGCTGCATCAGCCAGAAGGGCGAGGCGAGATAGGCCATCATGCCCGTGGCGAAATGCTGCCGGGTCGCCAGCAGCAGCCCCTTGGCGCCGATGATGCGCGAATGCTGGAGATTGCCCTGGCACCAGCGCCGGTCGCGCGTCGCGATGTCGATCAGCGAGGGCGGGCTCTCCTCGTAGGAGCCCGTGAGGTCGGGCAGCATGTAGACCGACCAACCGGCGCGGCGGATCAGTGCGGCCTCGACGAAGTCATGGCTGAGGACGTGGCCGCCGAAGGGCGGCTTGCCCTTGAGATCGGGCAGACCGCAATGATCTGCGAAGGCCTTCGTCCGGATGATCGCGTTGTGGCCCCAGTAATTGCCGTCGCGGCCGGACCAGACCGCGAGCCCGGTCGCGATCACCGGCCCGTAGACGCGTGCCGCGAATTGCTGGAGCCGCGCGAAGAAGGTGTTGCGGTTGATGATCAGCGGCAGCGACTGGATGATGCCGGCGTCGGGATCGGCTTCCATCGCCGCGGCGAGGCGCACGATGCAGGTGCCGGTCATCAGGCTGTCGGCGTCGAGCACGACCATATGGGCGTAGTGGCCGCCCCAGCGGGTGACGAAGTCGGCAATGTTGCCGGCCTTGCGATGATGGTTCTTCGGTCTGTGGCGGTAGTAGATCCGCGCCTCCGGGCCGAGACGCTGGCGAAGCGCCAGGAAGGCGCGCTCCTCGGCGACCCAGATGTCGGGATTGGTCGTATCCGAGACGATGAAATAGTCGAAATGCTCGCCGAGCCCCGTCGCCTCGACGGATTCGCGGATCGCGGCCAGTGCGGCGAAGGTCCGCGCCGTCGATTCGTTGTAGATCGGCATCACCACGACCGTCTTCTCGGTCAGCGTCTCGGCGCGCGGGCTCTTCAGAAGACCGAACAGCAGGGTGACGAAGCCGAGGATGGCGCTGGTGAAGGCGAGCGCGATCCATGAGAAGTTGATGGTGAACAGCAGGAGCAGCACGTACTGCAGGAAGGTCGTGCGGCTGACCGACACGACATTGTACATTTCCCAGGCACCGTAGGCCGTGAGCGCCCAGGCGCCTCCGAAGACGAAGAGGCGCGCCAGCCAGGGCGTGCGCCAGGCCTTCGGGGCGGCCGGAGCGCGCCGTTCCGGGCCCTTCCAGCGACGGAAGGACTGCACCGGCATCTCGAGTCGGTTTTCCGGCGGCGTTGCCTCGAAGGGCACCGGCCAGGCCGCCGTCTCGGGTTCGGGCTTGCGGACGATCTCGTCCACAACGGCCTCCTGCATGCTCACCACGTCCATCGATTCAGCCAAGTCTCGGATACGGCCTGGCCGCCGGCGTCGAGAACGAGCCGGAGCTCGGAGAGGTTCTCGTTGCCGGGATCTACCTCGAAGGCGACGCGCATCGTCCGCCGCTCCGGAAACGGCCAAAGACGCAGATTATGCACCGCGCCGGGGGTTGCGGTGACGACGGCGCGGGTTGCGGCGATGAGGCCAGCATCGTTCAGCCGCTCGCCGGTGAAGTCGACGATGAAGCGGCGCCGGCGACCTTGCGAGCCGCGCCCCTGTCGGCTGCGGGTGGCGAGCGCCAGTGCTGGCCGATCCGGTGGCTGCCAGCACCAGGCCTGACGATACGCCACGGTCGTCTCGCTGCCGGCGGCGATGGGCTGGCGCGGGCGCCAATAGGCGATGATGTTGTCGTTGAGTTCGGAATCGGTCGGGATCTCGATCAGCTGAACCGAACCCTGGCCCCATTCGCCGAGCGGCTCCATCCAGACGCTCGGCCGCAGCTCGAAGCGCTGGTCGTCATCGATGAAGGCGTTTGGATCGCGCTCGCGCTGCACCAGCCCGAAGCCGCGCGGGTTGGAATCCTGGAAGGAGGAGACCTGCAGGTTGTTCGGGTTGCTCAGCGGCCGGTAGATCCATTCGCCGGTCCCTGACTGCATCTGCACGCCGGAGAGCTCGTGTATCGAAGGGCGCACATCGTCGAAGGTGCGCCGGCTCTGCGGGCCGGCGAAGAAGGTCCCCATCGTGCAGCCGAAGCCGACATGGTCGAGATTGGCGCGGGCAAAAAGCGTCATCTCGACGTCGATGAAGGTCAAGTCGCCGGGACGCAGCGTCATGCGAACGGCGCCGGTCACGCTCTCGGAATCGAGCAGGCCATGGATGATCAGCACGCCGGAAGCCGGGCTTGGCCGCTCGATCCAGTAGGCTCGGAAGAATGGAATTTCCTCGCCACGGGTTTCGCCCGGGCGCAGGATCAGGGCCCGGGCCAGGGCGCCGAAATTCTGGCCGCGCGCCAGCGAGCGGAAGAAGGTCGCGCCCTGGAAGATGGCGACTTCAAAGGGTCGCTCGAGCCCGGTCGCGACCCGGAACCCCGAAAATTGCAGGTCGACCCCGGCCGGCGGCGGCGTGACGCGGCCGTAGTCGAACTTGCCGCGGTCGAAGGCTACGCGCCGGACGACGTCGTCTTCGACTGCGAAAAGGCTGACCGGTGCCGAAAAGACGTAGCCACGATGCATCGGCTCGATCGTGAACCCGCGATTTTCGCCAGCCCAGATCAGCCCGCCTGGCTGCGCCCGGATGCCGACATACTGGTCGTAGGGCAGGGTGGCGTAGCCTTCCGGCAGGTCAGTCGCCGTCAGCGGCACCATCGGGCGGCGCGACAGCATGCGAGCCGCTTCGACGACGAGCGAGGCTTCAAAGCGCTGGCCTTCGGTGATGACGGACTGCACGAGGCTCGCCCAGCTCGACTGGGCGTGGGCCGGCGTTCCGGAAACCAGGCGCTGCGCGACGAGGCCGGTCGCGGCTGCGCTCAAAAATCGACGGCGATTCAAGGATTTCGACATCAGTTCCAACTTGCGCCGTCAGCGGAGCGGCCGCTTTGCGCTTCTAGAGCATTTTACGGCGGGCTGGAAAGCGGACACCACATTGTAAGGTGAAAAAAAGCGCCCTGCGTGCTTTCGCAAGGTCATCCCCCCGGATCGCTCGCCCCCTCCCTGCCAAGGCTTTGCGGCAGTTCCGCTTTCGCCTCGGCAACCGACTTTGCCAAATCCTCTCCGGATCGGCTATCCACTCCCGGCGCAGCACCCGCCTGCGCCGGATCGATGGCCGGCTTCGGACGCCGCCGCGCCGACCGGGATTTTCGCCCCGACAGTATGAGACTCGAAGATCATGACGGAAATGCAGCCCGGCAGAACCTGTCTCGCCATCATCCTCGCAGCGGGTGAAGGCACGCGCATGAAATCCACCCGGCCGAAGGTGCTGCATGAGATGGCGGGGCGCTCGCTGCTCGGTCACGCATTGGCAGCCGTCTCGGCTGCCGGCGCGGATTCGCTCGTCGTCGTGATCGGCCCGGACCGAGCGGATGTCGCAGCAGAGGCTCGCAGGCTCGCGCCACAAGCCCGCATCGTGGTGCAAGCCGAACGCAAAGGTACCGCCCATGCCGTGCTGGCTGCGCGGGAGAGCCTGGCCGAAGGTCATGGCGACGTGCTCGTCGCCTTCGCAGATACGCCCTTGGTTCGATCGGAGACTTTTGCCGGCTTGCGGGGTGCACTGCACAGGGGAGCAGGTGTCGCGGCGCTGGGCTTCGAGGCGCGCGATCCCACCGGTTACGGCCGCTTCGTCACGCGCGACGGCCAGCTCGAGGCGATCGTCGAGCATAAGGATGCCGATGCGGCGACCCGTGCCATCACACTGTGCAATGCCGGCCTGATGGCGCTCGACGGCAAGCACGCCCTGACCATTCTCGAAGCGATCGGCAATACCAACGCTCAGAACGAGTACTACCTGACGGACGCCGTCGAGGTGGGGCGCAGGCAGGGATTGACGACGGTCGCGCTGATCGCGCCGGAGGCCGAGGTGCAGGGCGTCAACGACCGTGCCCAGCTCGCCGCGGCGGAGGCGGATTTCCAGAAGCGCCGGCGCCTCGAGGCGATGGCGGCCGGCGCCACGCTGGTCGCGCCCGAAACCGTATTCTTCAGCCATGACACGCGCATCGGCCGCGACGTGCTGATCGAGCCCAATGTCGTCTTCGGTCCGGGCGTCAGCGTCGCCGACGGCGCGGTGATCCACGCTTTCTCGCATCTGGAAGGCGCCTGCGTCGGGGCGAACGCGACGATCGGCCCCTATGCCCGGCTGCGGCCGGGCGCCGATCTCGCGGAAGGGACGAAGGTCGGGAACTTCGTCGAGATCAAGGCCGCGAAGATCGGTGAGGGGGTCAAGGTCAACCATCTCACCTATATCGGTGACGCCGAAGTCGGCGCGAACGCCAATATCGGCGCCGGCACGATCACCTGCAATTATGACGGCTTCTTCAAGTCGAAGACGATCATCGGCGAGGGCGCCTTCATCGGCTCCAACTCGGCTCTGGTGGCGCCGGTGACGATCGGCGCCGGCGCCTATGTCGGCTCCGGATCGGTGATTACCCGCGACGTTCCGCCCGATGCGCTGGCAGTCGCGCGGGGACGGCAGATCGAGCGCCAGGGTTGGGCCGCCGCGTTTCGAGCGGCCGCTAGAGCGCGAAAGGCGGCCGTCTAGCGCGCAGGCAGCTAGACGGGCAGGGGTTCAGCACTGGCGGACGAGACGCGACCGGAGCCAGTCGAGCCGGGAGCTGGTCGGTTCGCGCCTCTCGCTGTCCCGGTATGCCGCGGAGCCGTGGTTCCGCTTTCATTCACAGTTGGATATCCAACGTGATTTCGCATTAGCGACGCCGCGCAGTATGGCGTTTCGCACCGACAACGACGTTAAGAGGCATCGCATGTGCGGGATCGTGGGCATTCTCGGCAAACAGGCTGTGGCCGGCCAGGTGGTCGAGGCGCTGCGGCGGCTCGAATATCGCGGCTATGATTCCGCCGGAGTCGCTACGCTCGAAGGTGGCCGGCTCAGCCGCCGCCGCGCCGAGGGCAAGCTCAAGAATCTCGAGGTGCGCCTTTCCAGCGAGCCGCTCGACGGGCTGATCGGCATCGGCCATACCCGCTGGGCGACGCATGGCAAGCCGACCGAGAGCAATGCCCATCCGCACGCCACCGAGAAGCTGGCGGTCGTCCACAACGGCATCATCGAGAACTTCCGCGAGCTCAAGGCCGAGCTCCAGGCCGACGGGCATGTCTTCGACAGCGAGACCGACACCGAGGTCGTAGCGCATCTCGTCACCCGCGAGCTCGATCGCGGTAAGGATCCGATCGCGGCGGTCGGGGCGGCGCTGCCGCATCTGCGTGGCGCCTTCGCGCTCGCCTTCCTGTTCGAGGGACAGGAAGACCTGCTGATCGGCGCCCGTAAGGGCTCGCCGCTGGCGGTCGGTATCGGCGACGGCGAGATGTATCTCGGCTCGGATGCGCTGGCATTGGCGCCCTTCACCAACCTGATCGCCTATCTCGACGAGGGTGACTGGGTCGTGCTGAACCGCAAGGGCGCGACCTTCTACGACGCCGACGGCAGCCAGGTCGAACGCCGTGCCCAGCGCGTCGCCGCCGGCGCCTTCCTGGTCGAGAAGGGCAATCACCACCACTTCATGGCCAAGGAGATCTATGAGCAGCCGGAAGTGGTCGGCCATACGCTGACGCATTACGTCGACATGGCGAACGGCGTGATGCGGCTGCCTTTCGAGACGCCGTTCGACTGGAAGAACCTGTCGCGCCTGTCCGTCTCGGCCTGCGGTACCGCCTATTATGCAGGCCTCACCGCCAAATACTGGTTCGAGAAGCTGGCGCGGCTGCCGGTCGAGATCGATGTCGCCTCGGAGTTCCGCTATCGCGAGGCTCCCTTGCCGGCGAACGGGCTCGCGCTCTTCGTCTCGCAATCGGGCGAGACGGCCGACACGCTCGCCTGCCTGCGCTATGCCCGCCAGGAAGGCCAGCACGTGATGTCCGTCGTCAACGTGCCGACCTCGACCATTGCGCGCGAGAGCGACGTCGTCGCCCCGACGCTGGCCGGCCCGGAGATCGGCGTCGCCTCGACCAAGGCCTTTACCTGCCAATTGACAGCGCTCGCCGGCCTCGCCATCGCCGCTGCCCGCGCTCGCGGCACGCTCTCGGCCGAGCAGGAAGCGCGTTACGTCCAGGAGCTGATCTCGCTGCCCGGCCTGATGGCGCAGGCGCTGACGCTGGAGCCGGAGATTGAGAAGCTCGCTCGCAAGCTCGCCAAGGCGCGCGACGTGCTCTATCTCGGCCGCGGCACGGCTTTCCCGATGGCGCTGGAAGGCGCGCTGAAGCTCAAGGAAATCAGCTACATCCATGCCGAAGGTTATCCGGCTGGCGAACTCAAGCATGGCCCGATCGCGCTGATCGACGAGGACATGCCGGTCATCGTGATCGCCCCGCATGACGCGCTCTTCGAGAAGACCGCCTCGAACATGCAGGAGGTCGCGGCGCGCGGTGGCCGGATCATCCTGATCACCGACGCCAAGGGAGCCGCCGAAGCCGGGATCGTGCCGGAGGCGACGATCATCATGCCGGAGATGGATCCGCTGTTCGCGCCAATCGTCTATGCGGTGCCGATCCAGATGATCGCCTATCAAACGGCCGTCTTCATGGGCAAGGACGTCGATCAGCCGCGCAATCTGGCGAAGTCGGTCACTGTCGAGTGAGCGCGATCCCTCGCCTGAATCAGTCGCCCGCCGGCTCCGGCCGGCTGGCGACATAGGTTCCGGCCGCGATCAGGCAGGCGCCGGTCGCCCACAAGGCGATTGGCGGCGCGTCGCTCGCAGCGACCAGCGCGAAGCTCAGCACCATCGAGCCGCAGGCGATGTACTTGGTCCGCCGCGCGATCGAACCTGTTCGCCGCCAGGCCACGACCTGCGGTCCCAGCTTCGGATGGCCGATCAGCCAGGCCTCGAAGCGCGGCGACGAGCGCGAGAAGCACCAGGCTGCGGCGATGAGGAAAATGGTGCCCGGCATCAGCGGCAGCACGAGCCCGATCACGCCGATGGCGGTCAGCACCCAGCCTGCGGCGAAATAGAGGTGGCGGCGCCAGGGGCTCGGCATTCTGGAAGGCTCGGACACGCGCGCCTGTCGATACTTAAGAATCAGGGACTAGCCAGAAGCGGCTGCTCGGCTATCGTCGCATATTGCGGTGCAGGGTTGCAGCCCCCCGCAGCCCTTGGATCCGATAGAAGCCCAGGATAGTCGATGGTCGCAGACCGCCCGCCCGATCCGCACCTCGTCGTCCATCCCGACCTGTTGCGGCCGAGCTTCGGCACCAGACTGCGGCGCTACTTCCTGACCGGGCTCGTGCTGGCGGCGCCACTCGCGATCACGGCGTCGGTGACCTGGTGGTTCGTCAATCTGGTCGATGGCTGGGTAAAGCCGCTGGTTCCGGCGCAGTTCTGGCCGGACACCTATCTGCGCTTTCCGCTGCCCGGGTTCGGCGTGGTCTTCGCCCTGGTGGGGCTGACGCTGCTGGGCTTTTTCGCCGCCAACCTGGTGGGGCGCACGCTGATCGGCGCCGGTGAGGCGCTGCTCAACCGGATGCCGGTGGTGCGCGGGCTCTACAAGGGCGTGAAGCAGGTCTTCGAGACGATCTTCTCCCAGTCCGGCACCTCGTTCCGCAAGGTCGGTATGGTCCAGTTCCCGCAGCCTGGCATGTGGTCGATCGTCTTCATCGCGCAGGAGGCCGCGCCCGAGATCGCCGGCAAGCTGCCGGACTGCGACGAGCAGATCGGCGTCTTCCTGCCCTGCACGCCGAACCCGACCACCGGCTTCTTCTTCTATCTGCCCCGGCGGGAGGTGGTCGAGGTCGCGATCTCGGTCGAGGAAGGCGCCAAGTTGATCATGTCCGCCGGAATGATCCAGCCCGGCGACGCCCTGGGACGCAACGGCGGCAACGGCAACGGGCCCCGGCTCAGCCCTTGAGGGCGAGCCAGATCTCGACGACGCCGTTGCCGGTCGCCCCGTTGAAGCGCTCGTCCATCCGCTCCAGGGTCGCTCCGAGGGCGGGCTCGCGTCCCGATTTCGGCAGCCATTCGCGCCAGATGAATTCAAACGCTTGTTTGATGCCGGTGATGTGGCCGTCATATTCGAAGACCGCGTAGTGCTGCTCGGGAACGCGCAGCCGTTCGAACTCCTGCGGCAGGTCGCTGAAGCTCGAGACTTCGACGCCGGCGAGGTAGTCGAAGGCGCCCTGGTCGTCGCAGTTGTGGCTGACGCCATAGGCGGCATGCCCGATCTGCCCGGGGATATGGCCGAAATGCGGGACGATCTTCTGCCAGAGCAGCGGGATGCCCGCGGTATTGTCGACCGAGAAATGGCCGCCGAATCCGGCAAAAAGCAGGAGCTTGCCGGTGACGAAGCGCGGCTCGGCCAGGGTAGTCGGTGAGATGTCGTGCATGGAAAGCGGCTCCACGAGGGTGAGGGCGGATAGATCGCGCCGAGCCCGCAGATCCTCCGGCGTGACGCCGAATTGCTCGCGAAAGGCGCGGGTGAAGGCCTCGTGAGAGCCATAACCCCAGTCGAGTGCGACCTGCAGGATATCGGGCGCACCCTCGGCCAGCCGGCGTGCCGCCTCCGACAATCGCCGCTCGCGGACATAGCGCATCACCGAGCGCCCGGTCGCGACGCCGAAGGCGCGACTGAGATGGAAGCGGGAGACGCCGCTCGCCTCGGCGATCTCGTCGAGCGAGAGCGGCGCGGTGAAGCGGCTTTCGATGCACCAGAGGGCTTTCTTGATCGGGTCCATGGCTCACTCACGAAACGCCTGCACCATGGTGCAGGCAGGGCGGACGCGCTTGATCGAGATTGCTACCGGCTATTTTCGTAGCGTCTTGACGACGTCGAGGAAGGCCCGCAGGGCCGGCGGCACGGCGCGATGCCCCGGGTAATAGACCGCCACCCCTTCCGGAGCCGGCGCCCAGGCGGTGAGAATCTGGCGCAGGCGACCCTCGGCCAAGGCCGTCTCGGCGGCCGGGCTGGCGACATAGGCGATGCCCAGATCGTTGATCGCTGCGTCCACCATCAGTTCCTCGTCGTCGAGGATGACCGGCCCACCGACTTCGATCGTCAGCTCCTGCCCGGCCCGTTCAAACTCCCAGCGATAGAGCTTGCCGCTGGGCATCCGGTGGCCGATGCAGCGGTGACTCTCCAGTTCCTCGGGACTGCCTGGCTCGCCGAAGCGTTCGAGATAGGCCGGTGACGCCACGCAGATGAAGCTGATCGCGGCGCCGAGCGGCACGGCGACCATGTCCTTGTGAATCGATCCGGCGAGACGCACGCCGGCATCGAAGCCGGCCGATACGATGTCGACCAGGCGCCCTTCGACGACGATGTCGACGACCACACTCGGAAAGCGCTCGGCCATCAGAGGCAGCACCTCGCGGACGAGAAGCGTGGCCGCAATGCGCGGCACGTTGATCCGGACGTTCCCGGCAACGCTGCCGCGGAACGTCGCGATGCTGTCGAGTGCATCGTCCAGCGTTGCGAGCGCAGGCTGAAGCCGGCCGAGCAGTTCGAAGCCCGCTTCGGTCGGTGAAACACTCCGTGTCGTGCGGTTAAGCAGGCGCACGCCCATGCGATCCTCGAGGGCACGCATCGCATGGCTCAAGGTAGACGGCGCCATGCCGAGCTCGTCGGCCGCATGGCGGAAGCTGCGGCGGGTTGCGACCGCCACGAATGCGGTGAGGTCGTTGAGCGAGGGGCGATTCATTGGTGGTAATCCAGCATGATCTCATACGGATTTTCGTGCCTAATCCGCACAATGCTTCTTCTCTATCTCATGCCGGTGTCAAACCAGAAGGTGTGGGATATGCAGAAAACTTGGCTAATTACGGGTGTTTCGTCCGGGCTCGGCCGGCTCCTGGCGCAGAAGGCGCTGGCGCGTGGCGACAGCGTCGTCGGAACCAGCCGCAGCGCCGATGCACTGCCCGATCTGCGCGAGCGCTATCCGCAGCGACTTGGCATCATTGCGCTCGACCTCAAGGATCAGAGTTCCGTGCGTGCTGCGGTCGACCGCGCTTTCGAAGAGCGCGGCCGTCTCGACATCGTCGTCAGCAATGCCGGCTATGGCCTCGTCGGAGCGGCCGAGGAGGTGAGCGACCAGCAGGTCCGCGACATCATCGCGACCAATCTCATGGGCTCGATCACGCTGATACAGGCGGCTTTGCCGTATCTGCGCAAGCAGGGCGGCGGCCGGATTCAGCAGCTCTCGAGCGAGGGCGGCCAGATCGTCTATCCGGGTCTCGGCCTCTATCATGCGACCAAATGGGGCATAGAAGGCTTCGTCGAGACCGTGGCGCTGGAGGTCGCGCCCTTCGGCATCGAGCTCACCCTGGTCGAGCCCGGTCCGACGCGCACGGAATTCGGCGGCAATCTCGCCCACGCCGAAGCGCTCGCGGCCTATGAGGAGACGCCGGTCGGTCAGACCCGCGCGGCGGTTCGCGGCTCCTGGGTGGTCAAGGGCGATCCCGAGCGGGTGACGGAGGCGATGATCAGGCTCGCCGACCAGAAGGGGCCGCTTCCAAGGCGGCTCGTGCTCGGTGCCGATGCCTATGCCGGCATCCGGAACGCGCTCAGCGGCCGTATCGCGGAGCTCGACAGCCAGAAAGAGATCTCGGTCGCGGCCGATTTCACCGAGGCGGAACTCGCACGGCTCTGAACGCTGATCCAGCCAGCCCGCCAAGCGCAATCCGGCACGGTTTCAAGCCAGCCTCTTATTCGAACATTCCACGAGGTAATGACATGGCCAAGCGCGACGCCATTTTCCCCGCCGATCGACATGCCCTCTATGATGTCCATCAATATTCCGCCGCCATCCGGCATGGCGACCTGCTCTTCGTTTCCGGACAGGTCGGGAGCCGAGAGGACGGCTCGCCCGAACCGGTCTTCGAGGACCAGGTCCGCCGGGCCTTCGCCAATCTGCGCGCCGTGCTCGCGGCGGCGGATGCGAGTTTCGACGACGTGATCGACGTCACCTCCTTTCACACCGATCCGCAGACGCAGTTCGACACGGTTCTGGCCGTCCGGGCCGAGGAGATCGGCGAGCCGCCTTATCCGGCCTGGACGGCTGTCGGCGTGACCTGGCTCGCCGGCTTCGACTTCGAGCTCAAGGTGATCGCCCGCCTGCCGCCCAAAGCTGCCGGAAGCTCGCCGGCGGCATAGGGCCAAGCGTGGTCTCAGCCCGCGCGGAGCAGGCGGATCGCGACGTCGCGCTCGAACAGGTAGAGCAGGGTCCTGATCGCCTGGCCGCGCGGCGTCTCCAGATTGGGATCGCGCTCGATCAGCAGCCGGGCATCGTCGCGGGCGGCCGCGAGCAGGTCGCCGTCGACCTCGGGCCGGGCGATGCGCCAATCGGGCGAGCCCGACTGCTTGGTGCCGAGCACCTCGCCTTCGCCGCGCAGGCGAAGGTCCTCCTCGGCGATGCGGAAGCCGTCCTCGGTCTCGCGCATGATCGTCAGCCTCGCTTCGGCCACAGGCCCAAGCGGGCCCTTGTAGAGGAGGAGACAGGTCGAGGCGGCCGAGCCGCGCCCGATCCGGCCGCGGAGCTGATGGAGCTGGGCGAGGCCGAAGCGCTCGGCATGCTCGATCACCATGACCGATGCGTTGGGCACGTCGACGCCGACCTCGATCACCGTGGTCGAGACCAGCAGGCGCGTTTCGCCGGCGACGAAGGCCGCCATCGCCGCATCCTTGTCGCGGCCCGGCATCTGGCCGTGCAGCAGGCCGACCTTGGCGCCGAACTCTTCCTGCAGCGCCTCGAAGCGCTGCTGCGCCGCCGCGACGTCGAGCGTGTCGGATTCCTGGACCAGCGGGCAGACCCAGTAGACCTGCGCGCCGGCCTCGATGGCGCGTCCGACCGCGCCGACGACCTCGTCATAGCGCTCGGAGGAAATCGCCTTGGTGGCGATCGGCTTTCGGCCCGCCGGCTTCTCCGACAGGATCGAGACATCCATGTCGCCGAACCAAGTCAAGGCGAGCGTGCGCGGGATCGGAGTCGCCGTCATCACGAGGACGTCGACCGCTTCGCCCTTGGCACCGAGCAGCAGGCGCTGATGCACGCCGAAGCGGTGCTGCTCGTCGACCACGGCGAGCGCGAGGTCATGGAAATCGACGCCTTCCTGGAACAGGGCGTGCGTGCCGACGACGATGTCGATCTCGCCGCCGGCGAGCCCCGCCAGGACCTGGCGGCGTCCCGCGCCCTTTTCGCGGCCGGTCAGCAGCGCAAGCTTCAAGCCGGCCTTCTCGGCGAGCGGCGCCAGGCGCTCGGCGTGCTGACGGGCAAGGATTTCGGTCGGCGCCATCAGCACCGATTGCCGCTTCGCTTCTGCCGCCGCGGCCATCGCCATCAGCGCGACCACTGTCTTGCCGGAGCCGACATCGCCCTGCAGCAGGCGCAGCATCCGCTCCGGCTTCTCCATGTCGTCATGGATGTCGGCGACCGCCTTGCGCTGGCCGTCGGTGAGCTTGAAGGGCAGGGCGGCTTCGATGGCCCGGCGCAAGGCACCGTCGCCCGCCGTGACGCGGCCGGCCATCTTCTTCTGCTGGCGCCGGACCAGGGCGAGCGCGATCTGGCTCGCCAGCAATTCGTCATAGCCGACGCGCCGGCGCGCGACCGTATCGCCCTCGACGGCCTTGAGGTCCGGCGGGTGGTGCAGCGCCTGCATGGCCGGCCGGAAGGCGGGGAATCCGGC
Source organism: Allobosea rubneri (assembly GCF_032464875.1). Taxonomy (NCBI): domain Bacteria; kingdom Pseudomonadati; phylum Pseudomonadota; class Alphaproteobacteria; order Hyphomicrobiales; family Alloboseaceae; genus Allobosea; species Allobosea rubneri. The sequence goes on along the minus strand of NZ_JAWDID010000005.1, from coordinate 21,731 downwards.
CTTCGCCAGAAAGCCCTCATCCTGCCATTCCGGCAGATCGGGGCAGCGCTCGGCCGCACCGGCGACGATCCTTGCCATGATCCGCCCGCCGACGCCCTCGGTCAGGCGGTAGACGGGCTCGATCGAGGGCAGGCTTGCGGCGAGCTTGGGATCTAGCACCCTGTCGGGATGCACCATCTGGCGCATGCCGTCCCAGAGCTCGAGCTTGCCGGAGATCAGCCGATAGGCGCCGACCGGCAGGGTCTGGAGCAGATGGCGGACATCGGCATGGAAGAAGACCAGCGTCACGTCGCCGGTCTCGTCCTCGACGAGGATGCGATAGGGCGCCTTGGCCTTGGTTGGCGGGGGCGGGCGGTGCTCGCTCACCCGCGCGGCGAAGGTCGCGATCTCGCCGATCGGCGCTTCTGCGATGCTCTCGCTCGGGCGGCGGTCTATGGCGCCGCTCGGCAGGTGGAAGAGGAGGTCGATGACGCGGGCATCATGGCTTTCGTCGCCGAGGAACTTGTCGAGCAGCTTGCCGAGTTTCGGGCCGACGCCGGCAAGCGTGGTGGCGGGGGCAAACAGCGGATCGAGGATCGAGGGACGCAAAGGGGCCGCTCACAGCATGTCAGGAGTGCGAGGATCGCGGCGCGGGCACCGCTGACTTCATCGGATTCCCTCGCTATATAGCCCGCGAAGGCTGGCTCGGCGACGGGCCGGTCCGTTGCGCATTCGCCAGCGTGAGGAAAACGATGAGTGGCTCGACCCGCAGCAGCGCCGATCTCGACCCGCGCCGGCGCAAGATCCTGTTCCGCGCCTGGCATCGTGGCATGCGCGAGACCGATTTGATCATGGGCCGCTTCGCCGATGCCGAGATCGGCGGGCTGAGCGAGGCCGAGCTCGACGAGTTCGAGCGCCTGATCGAAGTGCTCGACCGTGATCTGCTCAGCTGGATCACCGGCGAAGCGGAGGTTCCGGAGAACTATGACAGCGCGCTGTTCCGCCGGCTGAAGGCGTTCCACCAGCACGACAAGCCGATCCATGTCTAGCCTTGCGCCCAAGGCTGTCATCCCGGGCGCAGCGAAGCGAAGACCCGGGATCCATGCCTGAACCGTTCCGGCATGGATCCCGGATCGGCGCCGCCTGCGGCGGCTTGTCCGGGATGACCCGGCGATTTTCATTCCGTTAGACTTGCCAAGATTGGCTACTGCATGAGCATTCCCCCGCCTGCCCAGATCGCCAAGCCGCAGCTCGAGCGCATCCTCGATGCGCTGCGCCGCGGCGACAAGCCGATGCTCTCCGCCGTGCCGGACGGTTTCGACGCCGTCGTGCTCGCCGACCTGACGCGCGCCCGCGCCAAGAAGGCGGAAGGGCCGGCGATGCTTGTCTTCGTCGCCCGCGACGGCCAGCGCCTGCAGGTGATCGAGAATGCGCTGCAGTTCGTCGCGCCCGATCTCGAGGTGATGAGCTTCCCGGCCTGGGACTGCCAGCCCTATGATCGTGTCTCGCCGGCGCCCTCGATCGTCGCGCACCGGATGACGACGCTGTCGCGGCTCGCCAAGACCAAGTCGGGCGACCGGCCGCGCCTGCTGCTGACCACCGTCAACGCCGCGCTCCAGCGCGTGCCGGCCTTCTCCAAGGTTGCATCCGAGAGTTTCTCGGCTGCGCCGGGCAACATGGTCGACACCGAGGAGCTGGCGCGCTGGCTCGACGTCAACGGCTACCTGCGCACATCGACCGTGCGCGAGACCGGCGAGTTCGCCGTGCGCGGCGGCATCGTCGACCTCTACCCGCCGGGCATGCCGGCGCCGATCCGGCTCGACTTCTTCGGCGATACGCTTGAATCGATCCGCACCTTCGATCCGGAGACGCAGCGCACCACCGGGCAGTTGCGTGGGCTCGACCTCGTGCCGATGTCCGAGGCGCAGATGACGAGCGACTCGATCCGTCGCTTCCGCCAGTCCTATATCGCGACCTTCGGCACGCCCGGGCGCGACGACACACTCTACGAAGCGGTGAGCGAGGGCAGGCGCCCGGCGGGCCTCGAGCACTGGCTGCCGCTGCTGGCGGAGAAGCTCGACACGCTCTTCACCTATCTGCCCGATGTTCCGATCGTGCTCGACCATCACGCCGATGACGCGGTCGGCGAGCGTATCAGCCTGATCAAGGACTATTACGACGCCCGCAAGAGCGCGCTCGACCAGCCGTCGCCGGGCTCTATCCCCTACAAGCCGCTGCTGCCGGAGGCGCTCTATCTCTCGCCGAACGATTGGCGCGGAATCATCGGCGAGGCCGGCGTCGCTTCGCTGACGCCGTTCCAGCTGCCCGAGAGCGAGGGCAAGCTCGTCGTCGATCTCGGCGGCAAGCAGGGCCGCAGCTTCGCCGCCGAACGCGCGGACAATTCCGGCAGCGTCTTTGACGCGGCCGTCGCCCATGTGAAGGCGCTGGAGGCCGACGGGCGGCGCGTTATCCTCGCCGGCTGGTCGGAGGGCTCGCGCGAGCGTCTCGCCCATGTCCTCGCCGATCACGGCCTGAAGTCCGTGCAGATGACAGGCTCGCTGCGCGCCGCCTTCGACCTGAAGCCCGGCACCACCGCGCTCGCGGTCTGGGGCTTCGAGACCGGCTTCGAGGCCGGCAAGCTCGCGGTCATCGGCGAGCAGGACATTCTCGGCGACCGGTTGGTGCGTCCCCGCCGCAAGGCCCGCCGCCCGCAGGATTTCATCAACGAGCTCTCCTCGCTGACGCCCGGCGACATCGTCGTCCATGTCGACCACGGTATCGGCCGTTTCGTCGGCCTGCAGACGATCACCGCGGCCGGCGCGCCGCATGACTGCCTCGAAATCCACTATGCCGGCGACGCCAAGCTGTTCCTGCCGGCGGAGAATATCGAGCTGCTCTCGCGCTACGGCTCGGAGGACACCGAGGTCGTGCTCGACCGGCTCGGCGGCGGCGGCTGGCAGGCCCGCAAGGCCAAGCTGAAGCAGCGCATCCGCGAGATGGCGGGCAAGCTGATCCAGATCGCCGCCGCCCGCGCCCTCAAGGAAGCGCCGCGCCTCGTCCCGCAGGACGGGCTCTATGACGAGTTCTGCGCCCGCTTCCCCTATGAGGAGACCGAGGACCAGCAGAACACCATCGACGCCGTGCTCGACGACCTCGCCGCCGGGCGGCCGATGGACCGGCTGGTCTGCGGCGATGTCGGCTTCGGCAAGACGGAAGTCGCGCTGCGTGCCGCCTTCACCGCTGCGCTCGCCGGCAAGCAGGTCGCGGTCGTGGTGCCGACGACGCTGCTCGCGCGCCAGCACTACCGAAATTTCGCCGAGCGCTTCGCCGGGCTCCCGGTGAAGGTCGGTCAGGCCTCGCGCTTCGTCTCGGCGCCCGATCTCAAGGCGGTGAAGCAGGGCATCAGCGACGGGACCATGGACATCGCCGTGGGCACGCATGCGCTGCTCGGCAAGGGCATCGACTTCAAGGATCTCGGACTCGTCATCGTCGACGAGGAGCAGCATTTCGGCGTCGCTCATAAGGAGCGGCTGAAGGAGATGCGCGCCGAGGTTCATATGCTGACGCTGACCGCGACGCCGATCCCGCGCACGCTTCAGCTCGCCATGACCGGGGTGCGCGAGCTCTCGATCATCGCGACGCCTCCGGTCGACCGGCTGGCGGTGCGCACCTTCGTCACGCCCTTCGATCCGCTGATCGTCCGCGAGGCGCTGCTGCGCGAGCGCTATCGCGGCGGGCGCTCCTTCTATGTCGTACCGCGCATCGAGGACATCGCCGACGTCAAGGACTTCCTCGACAAGCAGGTGCCCGAGTGCAAGGTCGGCCTCGCCCATGGCCAGATGGCGGCCGGCACGCTGGAAGACGTGATGACGGCCTTCTACGAGGGCCAGTACGACATCCTGCTCTCGACCACGATCGTCGAATCCGGCCTCGACATCCCGACCGCTAACACGCTGATCGTCCACCGCGCCGACATGTTCGGCCTCGCCCAGCTTTATCAGCTCCGGGGCCGCGTCGGCCGCTCGAAGATCCGCGCCTATGCGCTGTTCACGGTCCCGGCCAACCGCAAGCTGACGGACCAGGCCGACCGACGCCTTAAAGTTCTGCAGTCGCTCGATACGCTGGGCGCCGGTTTCCAGCTCGCCAGCCACGACCTCGACATCCGCGGCGCCGGCAACCTGCTCGGCGACGAGCAGTCCGGCCATATCAAGGAGGTCGGCTACGAGCTCTACCAGCAAATGCTGGAGGAGGCGGTGGCAGCGCTCAAGGCCGGTGTCGAGATCGAGAGCGACGCGCACTGGTCGCCGTCGATCCAGATCGGCGCGCCGGTGATGATCCCGGAGCACTATATCGGCGATCTCACACTGAGGCTGACGCTCTACAAGCGCCTCTCGACTATGGACGAGGATGGCGAGCTGCAATCCTTCGGCGCCGAGCTGGTCGACCGCTTCGGCCCGCTGCCCGAAGAGGTGCAGCAGCTGCTCGAGATCGTCGCGATCAAGGCGCTGTGCAAGCGCGCCAATGTCGAGAAGGTCGAGGCCGGGCCGAAGGGCATCATCGTCGCCTTCCGCGACAACGAGTTCGCCAATCCGGAAGGGCTCGTCTCCTATGTCGCCAAGCAGGGCTCGCTGGCCAAGGTCCGCCCGGACATGCGCGTCGTCTTCATCGATGATTTCGAGACGGCGGAGCAGCGCCTGAAGGGTACGCGCCGGTTGCTGACCGATCTCGCGCGCATCGCCGAGCGGAAGAAGGCGGCCTAAGGGACGGCTGAGCGTCATTCTCGGGTCAAGCCGAGAATGACGGCCTCCTGGCTCAACCCGGATTGCGCCGCCTGATCTCGACGCGCTCCGGCTCGTGCGCAATCACGTCGACGATGGCGAGATCCGGCCGGTCGAGCTGTGGCAGGCCCTCGTCCTCCCCGGCGCGCCGCACCACGACCAGGCTGGAGAGCGCCTTGTGCCCGCCGAGCCGCGAGCGTGCCAGTGCAGGCTCCATCGTGGCCGGCACCACCAGATGGACCATCCGCCCGCCTTCCAGGCAGGCGCGCAGATCGTCCAGCACGAAAAGACCGAGCGGCAGCAATTCGACGCCGGTGAGCAGGGAGATACCAGGGCCGGTCGCGAGTGCGGCCAGGTCGGCGCCGACCAATGTGGTGATGACGCGCGACGAGGCGAGGGGCTTCAGCACGCGGGAAATCTCCAGCGCCTTGGCGAGGACCTCCTTCTCGCCGATCGCGAACGGGCCGGCGAAGCTCCTGCCGTCGACGACGCTGATCGCCGAACGAGCCACGGCAGGCACGGCGGGCTGCGAGGCGCCATGTCCGAGAAGCTGGTCGAGCGCGGCGACGCCGTCGGGCACATCACGTCCGAAGCCGCCGATGAAGCGCATGCCGAAGGCGCGCGCCGCGACATCGCGCAGCAGCATGAGCGGCCTGAGGGCGCCGATGCGGGCGACGCCGATCGCCATCACCGCGCCGGAGCGCTCGATCATGCCGAGCAACTCGGTCTCCCCGGCATGGGGAGGCAGCGGCAACGGCGAGAGGCCGGCCCGCAGGCAGGCCAGGATAGAGATCAGCGCTTCAGGCCCGAGTGTGGCCAGGATGGCGACGCGCGCTCCGGGCTGCGGTCGCGCCAGCGTCAGCAGACCTGCCAGCCGGTCGACCCGACCGTCCAGCTCCGCGAAGCCGAAGGCCCCGGGGGCCGCTCCGCTCCAGTCGCGCCGCCCCGGCGGGTCGCGGAAGGCCGGTTCACGGCCGCGCTTGGCGGCTAGGGCCTTGAGCAGACCGTCGAAATCCAGTCCCTCGACCAGCGCAGCGATGGAGATCTCGTCCTGCTCGGGCCGCATGCGCCGGTCTCAATTCGCCGGCGCTGGCGCGGAAGGCGCCCGGGCCAGGACCTCGTTGGAGAGGAAATAGGCCGGCCGGCGCTGTGGCAGCACCACCTCGCGCGAGCGCGCCATCCAGGTCTCGGGGAGATAATAGAGCGGCACGGCGTAGAAGCCGGAGAGCAGCAGGCGGTCGAGCGTGCGGACCGAGGCGACGAAATCCTCGCGCGATTCGGCGGCAAGGAGCGTCTTCAGCGTCGCATCGACTGCCGGGGAGCGCACGCCGGCATAGTTCAGCGCGCCCTTGCGGTCGGCATTGGTCGATTGCCAGCGCCCGACCTGTTCGTTGCCCGGTGATGCCGAGGCCGCCCAGGTCCACTGGATCATGTCGAAATCGAAGGCGGACAGACGGCGCCAGTACTGGACGTCGTCGATCAGGCGGACCGAGACGCCGATGCCGAGTCGGGAGAGCGAGGCGGCATAGTTCAGGGCGAGACGCTCCTGCGGCCGGTTGGTCACGGTGATCTCGAAGGCGAAAGGCGTGCCGTCGCTGCCCTTGCGCAACTGGCCGTCGCGCAGCTCGTAGCCGGCCGCCTCGAGCAGGTCGAGCGCACGCCTCGCCTGCTCGCGGTCGCGCCCGGAGCCGTCCGTCGCCGAGGGGGTCCAGGTTCCGGCGAGGATGTCGTCGCGCACGGCGCCGGGGAAAGCCGCAAGCAGCGCCTTCTCCCGCTCATTGGCGGGCACGCCGAGCGCCGAGAGTTCGGAGTCTGCGAAGAAGCTGCCGGCACGCCGGTAGACCCCATAGAACAGGTTGCGATTGGCCCATTCGAAGTCGAAGAGCATCGCCAGTGCCTCGCGCACCCTGATATCGGCGAAGATCGGCCGGCGCGTGTTGAAGACGAAGCCGGTCATGCCCTTCGGCGTCTGGAAGCGCAGCGTATCGCGCACGATCCGGCCGTCGCGCACCGCCGGGACATCATAGCCGGTCATCCAGCGCGTCGGGTCCGATTCGACCCGGACGTCATAAAGTCCTGCCTTGAAAGCCTCGAACAAGGCGTTGGAGTCGCGATAGAAATCGTATCGGATCTCGTCGGCGTTGAAGAGGCCGCGGGTCAGCGGATGATCCTCCGCCCAGAAGTCGTTGCGGCGCTTCAGCACCAGCATCTCACCCGGCTTGACCTCCTCGACCCGGTAGGGACCGGAGCCGAGCGCCGGCTTGAAGCTGGTGTCGCCGAATTTTTCCGCATCTGTGGCGTGCTTGGCGAAGATCGGCATGGCGCCGATCACCAGCGGCAATTCGCGGTTGGAGCCGTCGCCGAGCTCGAAGACGACCGTGCCGGGCGAGGGCGCCTCGGCCTTGGTAATGCGGGCGAGACTGGAGCGGTGGAACGGCTTGCCCTTGGTCTTCAGCATCTCATAGGTGAAGATCACGTCGGCGGAGGTCACCGGCTGCCCGTCAGAGAAGCGGGCGCGCGGATCGATCTCGAAGACGAGGCGGGTCCGTTCCGGGTTGAGTTCGACCCGGCTGGCGAGCAGGCCATAGGCGGTGAAGGGCTCGTCCGCGGAGCGGAACAGCAGGCTCTGCTGGACATAGCGTGGCACCGCATCGGGCGCGACGCCGAGCACGACCAGCGGGTTCAGGCTGTCGAACGTGCCTTGCTGGCCGAAGATGATTCGCCCGCCCTTCGGCGCCGCCGGATCGGCATAGGGCAGATGCGTGAAACCCTTCGGCAGGGCCGGCTCGCCATGCATCGCGATGGCGTGATCGCTACCCTGCGCGGCCGCCTGCGGAGCCCCCGCGAACAGGCCAAGGCATGCCGCACCCCCGAGCACGAGCCCGAGAACGCAACGCCGGCGTGCGGATGCGACAAGATTCCGAAGCATGAAAGGCCCTGATTCCCTGCCGGACCATACCATGCGGCCCAAGCCGGAGATGATAGCCAAAACACCGGGGTGCAAACTTACGTTTGGTCGCCTCTTTCGGGCTGGAAACCGAGGGAAGAACTCGCTAAACGCAAGCCGAGGCGTCATTCAAACGCCTTAATCGCGCCTGATGTGCTCATGCCAACCCCGGCTCCGGCACCATGCCGGTTGAGCTTTCGGTATTGCGCGCGGCCTCCATGTGCCGCTTAGCCAGTTTGCATGTTCGAGGAACTTCAGATGTCCGCTTCGTCTTGCCTGCCCCTGCACAAGGGCGCCACCGCGAAGAGCACGATCCGCGGCCTCGCGCTCGTACTGGGCGCGGCCGTCGCTCTCGCGCCTTTCTCCGCCATGTCCCAGGCGCAGCGTCCTGCCGCCAAGCCGGCGGCGCCGGCCCAGCAGCCGGCGCAGCAGCCCGCTCAGGGCCAGGGCGCCCAGAACGGCCCGACCGTCGTTCAGGTGAAGCCCGAGCCGTCGCAGACGAACTGGACGAAGGTCTGTGGCAAGGATCCGGCGGCCAACAAGGAAATCTGCTACACGACCCGCGACTTCGTCTCGGATCAGGGCCAGCCGGTGCTCGCCGTCGCCGTCTATGACGTCAAGGGCGACCCGAACAAGATCGTGCGCTTCCTGATGCCGCTCGGCCTGCTGCTGCAGCCCGGCATCCGCTTCGGCGTCGACACCGCCCAGCCGACCCCTGGCCGTTTCGCGATCTGCTTCCCGAACGGCTGCTTCGCCGAGGCGCAGATCAAGGACGACTTCATCAACCAGATGAAGAAGGGCACGAACCTGAACATCAGCGTCCAGAACCAGGGCGCGCGCGAGGTTTCCTTCTCGATCCCGCTGACCGACTTTGCCAAGGGCTTCGACGGCGCGCCGATCGATCCGAAGGTGCTCGAGGATCAGCAGAAGCAGCTCCAGGACGAGCTGGCCAAGCGCCAGGATGAACTGCGCAAGCGCCTCGGCGGCAGCGGCGCCAGCGCGGCTCCGGGCACCCCCGGTGCGCCGGCGGCTCCGGGCACGATGCCCGCTCCGGGCGCCGCGCCGGCTCCTGCGCCGAAGCCCTGATCGAAAGCCAGACTTCGACAATCGACGCCGGACCGGAAGGTCCGGCGTTTTTTGTTGTTCTGAAGGACGGCGCCGGAACGGCTCAGTCGCGCTCGGCGCGCTCGGCCTGCTTGACCCGCTGCCAGAGCGCCTCGAGCTCGTCGAGAGACGCTTCGGCGGCTTTTCTGCCCTCATCGGCGAGCCTTGCCTCGATCCCGGCGAAGCGGCGCTCGAACTTGGCGCTGGCGGCGGCGAGGCAGGCCTCGGGATCGGCATCGACATGCCGGGCGAGATTGGCGACGACGAAGAGGAGGTCGCCGATTTCCTCGGCGATGGCAGCCTTGTCGCCGCCTTCGAGAGCCTCCTCGATCTCCCTCGTCTCCTCGCGGATCTTGTCGAGCACGAGCCGGGCATCCTTCCAGTCGAAGCCGACGGTCGAGGCCCTGGCTTGCAGTTTCCAGGCGCGCGTCAGGGCGGGCAGGGCGGTCGGCACCCCCGCGAGTACGCCCTCCTGGGCGGATGGGGCCGGCAGCCCCGCGGCCAGATGCGCAGCCGCCTTGTCGGCCCGCTCCTGCGCCTTGATCTGGCCCCACAGCGCCTTGACCTCGGCCGGCGAGAGATCGCGCGCATCGCCGAAGACGTGCGGATGACGGCGGATCAGCTTGCTGGTGATCGCCTCTACGACGTCCGGAAAGGCGAAGGCGCCCGCTTCCTCGGCCATCCGCGCATGGAAAACCACCTGCAACAGAAGATCGCCGAGCTCGTCCTTGAGGTCGACGAGATCACCGCGGGCGATGGCGTCGGCGACCTCATAGGCCTCTTCGACGGTGTAGGGGGCGATGGAGGCGAAATCCTGCTCCAGATCCCAGGGGCAGCCGGTTCCGGGCGTGCGCAGAGCCGCCATGATCTCGATCAGGCGGGCGATATCGCGATCGGGCTTCAACGCTGCAATTCTCCTTGGGGTGCGCTACCGTCCTCCCATGATTCAAGTGACCCCGTCCATTGCGATCGACGAGAGCCTGATCGAGGAGAGCTTCGTGCGCGCCTCGGGCCCGGGCGGCCAGAACGTCAACAAGGTCTCGTCGGCGGTGCAACTGCGCTTCAACGCTGCGGCGGCCGATCTGCCGGATCATTTGCGCGAGAAGCTGCCGCGGGTCGCCGGAAAGCGCATGACGCAGGACGGCACCATCATCGTGGTGGCGCAGCGCTTTCGCGACCAGCAGCGCAATCGGCAGGATGCGCTGGAGCGCCTGCTCGCGATCCTGCGCGAGGCGGCCGAACGCCAGAAGGCCCGCCGGCCGACCAAGGCGACCTATGGCTCGCAGCAGCGAAGGCTCGCATCGAAGGCGAAGCGCAGCCGCGACAAGAGCCTGCGTTCAGGCAAGCCCGGGGATGACTGAGGCAGGGACCGGCGCGAGCCGGGCACGAAGCGCCGGGCAGGGCCGGGCGCCGCGACCGATCACCCCGACCTATCTGCAGCGAGCGGCGATGCACTATCTCCATCGCTATGCGGCCTCGTCGAGCCAGCTCCAGCGGGTGCTCGAGCGCAAGGTCGAGCGTAGCTGCCGCCATCACGGCGGCGAACCCGGTGAATTCTCCGGCATGGTCGCGGATGCGGTCGCGGCCTGCGTCAGGAGTGGCCTCGTCGATGACCAGCGCTTCGCCGAGACGAGGGCGCAGAGCCTCCGGCGCAAGGGGCGTTCGGCGCGGGCCGTCTCGGCCGGCCTCGCGGCCAAGGGCGTGCCGCGCGAGATCGCCGCGGCAGCCCTGCCCGACAGCGACGAGGATGAGCTTGCCGCGGCGCGCATCGCCGCAAGGCGCAAGCGGCTCGGGCCCTGGAGCAGGCCAGGGCAGGAGCAGGACCGCCAGAAGCAGCTTGCCGCACTGGCGCGCGCCGGGTTCAGCATGAAAATCGCCCGCGCCGTGATCGACGGCGCGGGCGAGACATAGAGCCGGAGCGGCCTCGTCTTGGAGGCGCTCAGTCCGGCTTGACGTTGGCGTCGGCGACGACCTTGCCCCAGCGCGCGACCTCGGCGTTGACGAAGGCGCCGAAGGCCGCGCCGTAGAGGTCCGGAGTTTCCGAGCCGTTCCGCTTCCAGGCGTCGCTGACCATCGGCGTCGCGAGCGCCTTCTTCACCTCGGCGGTCATCTTCTCGACGACCTCCGGCGGCGTGTTCTTGGGTGCCCACATCGCATACCAGGTCGAGACCTCGTAGCCGGGCAGGCCGGCCTCGGCCGCTGTCGGCACGTCGGGGAAGGCGGCGGTGCGCTTGGGCGCGGCGACGGCGAGCGCCTTGAGCTTGCCGCCGGAGATCTGCGCCGCAGAGGAGCCGAGCCCGTCGAAGGCGAGATCGACCTGGCCGGCGACCAGATCCTGCATCAGCGGGCCGGCGCCGCGATAGGGCACATGGGTGAAGTTGGCCTTGGACATCAGCTTGAACAGCTCACCGGCGAGGTGATGGGTCGTGCCGTTGCCGGCCGAGCCGTAGTTGAGCTTGTCCGGGTTCTTCCGGCCGTATTCGATCAACTCGGCCAGCGTCTTGGCTTCGACCTTGCCGGGATGGACGACCACGACCTGCGGCGGCTGCGCGATGATGCCGATCGGGATGAAGTCGGTCTGGATGTTGTAGTCGAGCTTGGGATAGAGCGCCGGCGCGATCGCGTGATGGGCCGCACCGATGAAGAAGGTGTAGCCGTCGCCCGCCGCCTTGGAGGCCGCCGAGGCGCCGACCGTGCCGCCGGCCCCGCCGCGATTGTCGATCAGGATGCGCTGGCCGAGCTGCTGCTCGAGTTGCGCCGCCAGCGGCCTGGCGAAGGCGTCCGTGCCGCCGCCGGCCGGGAAGGGCACGATGAAGGTGACCGGCTTCTGCGGCCAGGCCTGGGCCTGCACCGGCGCCGAGGGCGCGAGCTGGACAAGGGCGGCGAGCGCGATGGCGCCGAGCCAACCGGATTTGAGCATTCTGATCCTCCCCATGAGAACGCGGAAGAGGCTCTTTCCGGCCTCGTACCCGCCTGCCGCCCGGCAATGGCGGCCGGGCGTTCCCGAGGATTAGGACATCACTGCTGACGAATGGCAAGAGAGCGCCGTCGCGGTTCCGCGGCCGTCGGCCTCACGCAAAAATCGGCGGGTTCAGATCAACGGAGGCGGCTCATAGCAGGTGATCGGGGGAAGCTCGCCCTCATGGCGCACGATCTCGACGAGGCAGGAATGGGCGATCGTCGCCTGTCCGAGCCGCGAAGAGCCGCGATCCTGCGTTAGCACGTTAGGATTTCCGTGCTTGTCGAGCGATCCGACGCGGCCTGGTTCCAGCGGATCGTACCAGGCGCCGGTCGCCATCTGCACGACGCCTGGCATCACGGCATCTGAGACGACGATGCCGGCGAGGCAGGCCCCGCGCTCGTTGAAGACACGGACGATGTCGCCATCGCCTAGACCGCGTGCGCGGGCGTCCTCGGGATGGATGCGCAGCGGCTCGCGCCCATCGATCTTGGTCGAGCGGGAGAGCGCGCCATTGTCGTACTGGCTGTGCAGCTTGCTCGCCGGCTGGTTGGAGATCAGGTGCAGCGGGAACCTTTCAGCGAGCGGTGCGCCGAGCCATTCGCGCGGCACGAGCCAGATCGGATGGCCCGGGCAGTCATCGTAGCCAAACCCGGCGATCCGCTCGGAGAAAAGCTCGATACGGCCGGACGGAGTCTTCAGCGGATGGGCTTGCGGATCGGCGGCGAACTCGGCGAGCAGCGGCGTCTGCTCCTGCGGCTCGGGCAGGGTGACGATGCCGGTTTTCCAGAAGCTCTCGAAATCCGGCAGCTCCATGCCGTATTCGGCGACTCGCTGGCGCGCCACCGTGTAGAAATGCCGGATCCAGCCCTCCTCGTCGCGGCCTTCGGTGAAGGTCTCGCGCGCCCCGAGCAGGCCGGCGAGATCCGCGAAGATCTCGTAATCGCTGCGCGATTCACCGATCGGTTCGCTGATCGGGTGGCAGGCGGCGATCATCCGGTCGCGGGAAGAGCTCGCAATGTCGTTGCGTTCCATCGCGGTGCTGGCCGGCAGCACGATATCGGCGTGGCGAGCCGTCGCGTTCCACCAGGATTCGTGGACGATGACCGTTTCCGGCCGGCGCCAGGCCGCGATCAGCCGGTTGATGTCCTGATGATGGTGGAAAGGGTTGCCGCCGGCCCAATAGATCAGCCGGATGTCGGGATAACGCCGCTTCTCGCCGTTGAAGTCATAGGGCGCCCCCGGATGCAGCAGCGCATCGGCGATGCGCGCCACGGGGATCGAGTCGGAGATCGCATTGCTGCCTTGCGGCAGGGTCGGCCAGGAGAACGGATACACCGGATTGCCGACGCCATTGGCGGAGGCGTAGCCGAAGCCGAAGCCGCCGCCGGGCAGGCCAATCTGGCCGATCATCGCGGCGAGCGCGATCGCCATCCAATAGGGCTGCTCGCCATGCTCGGCCCGCTGCAGCGACCACGACATCATGATCATGGTGCGCCGGCGCGCCATCTCGCGGGCTAGCGTGCGGATCGTCTCGGCCGGAACGCCGGAAATCGCCTGCGCCCAGTCTGGGGTCTTCGGCACGCCATCGACGGCGCCGGTGACATAGCCGGCAAAGCGATCAAAGCCGGTGGTGCAGCGCGCAAGGAACTCGCGGTCGTGCAGACCTTCCTCGATCAGCGTATGGGCCAGCGCGAGCATCAGCGCGACGTCGGTGTTGGGCCGCGGTGCGATCCATCTGGCATCGAGCTCCGCCATCGCGTCGTCGCGGATCGGGCTGATGCAGACGAAGGAAGCTCCCCGGTCGCGGCAGGCGGTCATGCCCTCTCGCAGCAGGTGCCGGCTGATGCCGCCGGAGCCGACCTGCGCGTTCTTGTGTGGAGTGCCGCCGAACATCACGATCAGCTCGGCATGGCCGGCGAGCTGGTCCCAGGTGGTATGCCCGGCGTCGAGGCCGCGCTTGTCGCCGAGCACATGCGGCAGGATCGCGTCAGCCGCGGCGAAGCTGTAGTTGGAGATCGAGCGGACATAGCCGCCGACCGCGTTCAGGAAGCGATGCACCTGGCTCTGCGCATGGTGGAAGCGCCCGGCGCTGGACCAGCCATAGGAGCCGCCGAAGATCGCGCCATTGCCGTGGCTCTCGCGCACCCGTGCGATCTCGCGCGCCACGAGGTCGAGCGCCTGCGGCCAGTCGATCTCGACGAAAGGTTCGCCGCCGCGCCCGGAGCCGCCGGCGGCCGCGCCCTTTTCGAGGAAGGAAGCGCGCACCGCCGGCCGCCTGATCCGGCAGCCGTCGTCGAGCGCTCCAATCATCGACAGGCCGAGCGGGGAGGGGTCGGGATCGTGCTCGTAGGGTTCGAGCGCGACGGCCGCCCCGTCCTTCATCCGCGCGCGGTACACGCCCCAATGCGTCGCGACGGTCGGCTCGTCGGGCGTGATCAACATGAGCTGTTCCGTTCCTGGTCAGGAAGCTGTGGCAGGCGCGCCGAGCTTGCCCGGATTCATGATCGCGTGCGGATCGAGCGCCAGCTTCAGTGACTGCATCACGTCGACGCCATTGCCGTGCTCGCGCTGCAGATATTTCAGCTTGCCGAGCCCGACACCATGTTCGCCGCTCGCCGTTCCCCCGGATTCCAGGGCGCGCATGACGACGTTCTCGGCCAGCCGCTTGGCTTCGGCGAGTTCCTTGGGAGCGTCGGGCATGACGAGGTAGGAGACGTGGAAGTTGCCGTCGCCGACATGTCCGTTGATCTTGAACTTCAGGAAGGAGGCGTCGCCATCGGCCCGTGCTGCGGTCATGTTGTCCGCCAGTGCCGAGATCGGCACGCAGGCATCGGTCACGAACATCGCGGCTCCCGGGCGCATGGCGCGCGTCGCCGGGTTGGAATCGTGGCGGGCCTTCCAGAGGCGTTCGCGCTCCTCGCGCTGCGTCGCCCATTGGAAGCCGCGTCCGCCATTCTCGGCCGCGATGGCCTCGACGATCTCCGCCTGCTCGCGGATGCCGGCTTCCGTACCGTGGAATTCGAGAAACAGGGTCGGCGCGACCGTGAGGCTCATCTTGGAGTAATGGTTCGAGGCCGCGATCGCGATGTCGTCGAGGAATTCGATGCGGGCGATCGGCACCCCGCTCTGGATCGTGGCGATGCAGGTGTCGACGGCCCCCTTCAGGCTGTCGAAGGGGCACACCGCCGCCGAGATGGCGGCCGGCACCGGGTGGAGCCGAAGCGTGATCTCGGTCAGCACGCCTAGCGTGCCCTCCGCGCCGACGAAGAGCTTGGTCAGGTCGTAGCCCATCGAGGATTTGCGTGCGCGGCTGCCGGTGCGCAGCAATTCGCCGTTCGGCAGCACCACTTCGAGCGCCAGCACGTTCTCGCGCATCGTGCCGTAGCGCACGGCATTGGTGCCGCTGGCGCGGGTTGAGGCCATTCCGCCGAGCGAGGCATCGGCGCCGGGGTCGACCGGGAAGGTCAGTCCCGTCGCGCGCAGATGCTCGTTGAGGGCCTTGCGCGTCACGCCGGGCTCGACCACCACGTCGAAATCGCTCTCATGCACGGCGAGGACACGGTTCATCCGCGACAGATCGAGACTGATGCCGCCGGCGGTGGCGAGGATCTGACCTTCCATCGAGCTGCCGACGCCATAGGGGATGATCGGCACGCGCGCCGCCGCGCAGGCGGCGACGACGCGCTGAACCTCGGCGGTCGACTCAACGAAGACGACTGCGTCCGGCAGCATGGTCGGTAGATAGGAAAGATCCTCGCCATGGTGCCGGCGGACTGCCTCGGCGGTCGAGATGCGCTCGCCGAAATGGGCGCGCAGGGTTTCGACGACGGCCGCCGTATCGCCATAGCTCATGATCGTAATCCATCTGTCTGCAGCTCCGCCCCCAGCATGCGCGTGGCAGCGGGGGCGGTGCCAGTCGGCAAGCCGCTCACTCGAGCGAGGCGTCGATCGGCACGCGGTAGCCGTTGACCAGACGGTTGGTCTCGTTGGCCATGCCGACCACCGCCATCACCTCGCCGAACATCGCGTCGGTCATTCCGGCCTTGCGGGCGGCCGCGGTGTGGCTGGCGATGCAGTAGCCGCAGCCATTGCTGGTGCTGACCGCGAGATAGATCATTTCCTTGACCAGCGGGTCGAGCGCGCCGGGAGCCATGACCTCCTTCACGCTCTCCCAGGTCCGGCGCAGACCGACCGGATCATGCGCCAGGTACTTCCAGAAGTTGTTGACGTCCTTGAGGTTCCGCGAGGTCTTGATGTCGTCATAGACCGCGCGGACGGCCGGCGGCGCGTCGGCATACTCGATCGGCTTCAATCGGCTCATCTTGATGTCTCCGGTATGATCGTTCGGGGTTCGGCGAGAGCGCTGCGAACGCCGTCAGATGTTGAGTTCGATGCCCTTCTTCCGGAGCAGCTCGCTCAGATTGAGCATGTCCCAGGTCGTCTTGCCCTGGAGCAGCTCGCGGCGGAAACGGGCCTCCTTCTCCTCGCGGGTCTTGGAGGCGACGGCGATGGCAGCGATCTCCGCCTTCGGCACGATGCAGACGCCGTCATCATCGCCGATCACGAGGTCGCCGGGCTCGACCAGCATGCCGCCGGCGACGATCGGCTTGTTCAGGGCGCCGAGGGTTTCCTTGACCGAGCCCTTGATCGAGAGGGCGCGGGCGAAGACCGGGAAGCCGATCTCGGCGATGGTCGCGCCGTCGCGCACGCCGCCGTCGACGACGAGGCCGCCAATGCCCTTGCCCATGGCGCAGCTCGCCATCACGTCGCCGAACAGGCCCTGCTCGGTGAAGCCGGCCGAGGCGCAGACGATGACGTCGCCAGCCTTCGCCATCTTCAGCGCCGCGTGCAGGGTCAGGTTGTCGCCGGGCGGGCAGACGCAGGTGAAGGCCGGCCCCAGCACCTTCATGCCGCGCCGGACGGGCTTGATGCTGGAATCGAGTGCGCCGCGGCGTTCCATGGCCTCATGGGCCGTGGCCGAGGCGACTGAAGCATAGGCTTCGCGATAGTTGAATTCGGTCATGATCTTTATCCGATGAATGAGGGTCAACGGGTGACGTTGGCTACGCCCCAGACGTAGTTCTTCCGGGGGAATTCTTCCCAGTACTGGCGCATGTCCTTGTGCGGGAAATCCTTGTACGGCCGCTTGCGCATGCGCTCGACATCGATGTCGACGCCGAGGCCCGGCGCGGTCGGCAGGTCGATCCAGCCATCCTCGACCTTCAGCCCGGGCGAGCCGATCTCGTCGCAGGCCTCGTTCAGGTTGATGAAGCATTCGGCGATCAGGAAGTTCGGGATCACCGCCGAGAAGTGCACCGTCGCGGCGAGCCCGACGATGGTGCTGTTGTAGTTGTGCGGGCTGATCGCGATCGCATGCGGCTGCGCCATCGCGGCGATGTCGAGCATCTGCTGCAGGCCGCCGACGGCGCAGATGTCGGGGTTGAGGATATCGGCCGCGCGCTTCTCGAAGACCCGGGCGAAATCCTCCTTGGTGTAGAGGGTCTCGCCGGTCACGACGGGCGTCGAGATCGCGCGACGGACTTCGGCGACGAGGTCGAGATTGTCGGAGAGGCAGGGCTCCTCATAGCAGAAGATGCCGTATTCCTCGAGCCGCTTGGCGACGCGGATGGAATGATGCGGCGCGACGCGGCGGTGCGCGTCGATCAAGAGGTCCATGTCGGGGCCGAGCGCCTCGCGCATCGCCTTGACGTTGGCGACCGCATAGTCCTCTTCCTCGCGGGTGATGAAGGTGCGCCACGGCCCGGGGAACGGGTCCCATTTCAGCGCCGTGTAGCCCATCTCCTTGACCTGGAGTGCCCGCTCCACGGTCGACTCGATATCCGTGACCCCGTACCACCAGCCATTGGCGTAGACCCGGACCTTCTCGCGCGAGGCGCCGCCGAGCAGGTTGTAGAGCGGCTGCCCAGCCTTTTTGCCGACGATGTCCCACATCGCCAGCTCGATCGCGCTCCAGGCGCAGAAGAAATCGACCGAGGAACGCCGGATGGCGAAATCGTCGAACATCACTTGCGCGGTATGGCGGATGTTGTGCGGGCTGCGCCCGATCACATAGGGCGCCATGGCGCGGATATAGTCGTCGACGACCTTTTCCTTCTTCACGCCGACATAGGATTCGCCCCAGCCATAGAGCCCGTCATCGGTCTCGATGCGGCAGAACAGCAGGTTCTTGCCGCTGCCCGGATGGAAGAAGAAGGTTTCGATACGTGCGATCTTCATCGCCAGCTCCGGAATTGGGCTCAGGGCCGCAGGATGGTCTGGCCGGTGGTGCGCCGGCTCTCGAGGGCCGATTGCGCGGCGGCGGCGTCCTTCAGGGCGAAGACCTGGTCGATCTCCGCCGTGACCACGCCGCGGCGCATCGCCTCGAACAGGTTGCTCGACATCGCCTCGAGCCTGGCCCGGTCCTTGATGAAGGGGAAGATCGAGGGCCGCGACAGGGTCGCGCATTTCGGCGCGAGGCCGGCGATGGCGAAGGGTGGCACCGGGCCGGAGGCATTGCCGTAGCTGACGATGTGTCCGAACTCGGCGACCGCCGCGAGCGAGGCTTCGAACGTATCCTTGCCGACGCCGTCATAGACGCAATGGCAGCCGCGCCCGCCGGTCAGCTCCTGCACCCTGGTCGCGACATCCTCGCGGCTGGTGACGATGACATGGTCGGCGCCGGCAGCCTGGGCTTTCGCCGCCTTCTCGTCGCTCGAGGCGGCGCCGATCACGATGCAGCCGAGCGATTTCGCCCAGGCGGCGAGCAGCAGGCCGACACCGCCGGCGACGGCATGGATCAGCACGGCGTCGCCGGCCTTCGCCTGGGTCATGCGGAAGAGCAGCATCTCGGCCGTCATGCCCTTGAGCATCAGCGCTGCGGCCTGATCGTCGGAGATGTCGTCTGGCAGCTTGACGAGCGCCGCCGCGTTCATGACGCGCCGCTCGACATAGGCGCCGGGAGCACCGGTGACATAGGCCACGCGGTCGCCGACGCCGAAGCCTGTGACACCGGGACCGACAGCCTCGACCACGCCCGCGGCTTCCATGCCGGGCGTGCAGGGCATCGTGCCCATCTTGTAGAGCCCGGTGCGCACATAGATGTCGATGAAGTTCAGCCCGATCGCCGTATGGCGCAGCAGCACCTCGCCCTGGCCCGGCTTGCCCGGGTCGAGATCGACCCATTCGAGCACGTCCGGTCCGCCGTGCTGCTGCAGGATGATTGCCCCGCTCATGTCCTATCCTTCATTCCAGTCGTCTTGAATCGGGTGGCCGGCTGCCGGCAGCCCCGAAAATCGCGTGATGTCAGACGGCCGAGGCCTGGCCCTTGCGGGTCAGCAGTTCGCCGAGCTTGTAGACGTCCCAGGGCGTCTCGCCGGAAGCGAAGCGCTGCTTTGCAGCGGCTTCCTTCTGAGCCCGCACCTTGCAGGCTGCGAGCACGGCGTCGACGGTCTCGAACGGCACGACGACCAGCCCGTCGGCATCGCCGATGATCACGTCACCGGGGCGCACCAGCACGCCGCCGAGGACGATCGGCTCGTTCAGCGAGCCCAGCGTCTCCTTGATCGTGCCCTTGATGCAGATGCCGCCGGCGAAGACCGGAAAGCCGACCTCGCAGATCGTCGCGGAGTCGCGCACGCCGCCATCGGTGACGAGGCCGGCGAGCTTGGCGCCGACAGCGCAGCTCGACATCACGTCGCCGAACATCCCCTGCTCGGTGCAGCCATGCGCATCGCAGACCAGGACGTCGCCCGGCTTCGCCATCTTGAGCGCGGCGTGCAGCGTGAGGTTGTCATTGGGCGGGCATTCGCAGGTGAAGGCCGTGCCGGCGACCGTCATCGCCTCATCGACCGGCTTGATGCCAGAGGCGAAGGCGCCGCGGCGGCCTTGCGCCTCGAAGACGGTGGCGGAGCCATAGGCGAGCAGGGCCTGGCAGGTCTCGGGCGAAATGCGCGGGGGCAGGGGGGCTGTGGACATGGCGGCTCTCGTCAAAAACGTCAGGATCTGGCGGGGGACGGCGCGGCAGCGAGGGCCGCGTCGAGAATAGTGAGCGCGCCATCGAGCGAGGGCGGCTGATTGCCGCCGCTGCCTTCGACGACGCCGCTGGCGGCGCTGCGCTCCATCAATTTGACGATGGCGTCGGTCATCAGCGGGTCGAGGCCGGTCTCGGCGACGGCGGCGCGCGACATGCGCATCTCGTCGGCACGGCGGCCGGCATGCGGGACATGCGAGCGCACCAGCATCGCGGCGGTGTCGAGGGCAGGGCGGGCATCGAGGAAGGCGCAGAAGCTCTGCAGCACCTCTGCCTCGACGCCCATGCGCCGCGCCGCGATCAGGGCTTCGACGTAGAGCGCCTCCAGCCCCTTGGCGAGGACGCTACGGACGATCTTGATGCCGGCGGCCGCACCGAAGCGCTCGCCGACCGGCGAGATGTCCATGCCATAAGGCGAAAAGCGTTCGACGAATTGGCCCACCTCGGGTCCGGCCGCGACGATCGGCACGCGATGCCGCGAGGTCGGGGCGGAGCCGAGGATTGCGGCATCGACGAAGCGACGTCCGGCGGCGGTGACATACGCGCCGACCGCCGCCTTGTCGGTCGGCCCGAGCGAGGTCAGGTCGACATAGAGCGCATCGGGGCGGACATGTGCCGCGCAGCTCTGCGCGACCGCCATCGAGGCCGAAGGCTGGACCAGCACGAACACAGTCTCGGCGCCGGCAAGTCCCTCCGGCCCGTCAAGAAGCGTGACCCCGGCCTGCTCCGCGCGCTGGCGGATCCGTGTCCGGAACGGCTCCCGGTCGGCGGCGACATCGAAGGCGGCCATGCTGTCGAAGCCCGCCTCGCGCAGGCCGCTGGCGATCGAGGAAGCAGCCTCGCCGAAGCCGACGAAGGCGAGCCGAAACCTGGGTGCTGCGGCGTTCACCATTTCTCGGGCGCCACGATCGCGGCCGTCTCGGCGGCCGAGGCGCCGGTGCTGATCGCGTCGATCAGCGTCTTTTCCTTGGCGGCGACCTCCTCGGCCCGTGCCAGCACCTCGGCCGCGATGGAAAGCGGCACGACGATGACGCCGTCGGAGTCGCCGAGCATCAGGTCGCCCGGCCGGATCTGCACGCCGGCGATCTCGACGATGCCGTTGAATTCCAGGAGCTCGAAACGGTGCTTGCCGGTGCGCGGCGTCGCCCCGCGTGCCCAGACCGGCAGGCCCATGCGGCGCATCGCGTCGGTATCGCGCACGCAGCCATCGACGACGACACCGGCGAAGCCATGCGCGGCAACGGCGGTCGCCATGATGCCGCCGATATTGGAGGCGGCCGGGCAGGCACTGCCGTCGATCACCATCACGTCGCCGCGCTGCGACAGCGTCACCGCGTCGAGCGCGCCGAGGCGGGGGGAGGTCTTGTTGGCGATGTTGTAGCCGCTCGTCAGCCGGGCGGCGCCGTGCTTGACCGTGACGGCGGGGCCGACCATGCGCTGGCCCGGCGCGATCGGCGGCAGGGCCGTCGTTGGGATCGCCGAGTCGACGCCGTACTCGTCGAGGATGTCGGCGATGGCGGAGGTCAGGTCGGGCAGCTGCCGGAAGCGCGCCACCAGATCCGGCGACGGGCGCTCGAATTCGACCGCACGGATGCGCTCGACCGGGATCGTCCCCATGAGCCGGCCTTCATAGGCGGCGAGCTGCTTTTCGATGGTGGTTGTCATGCCGCTGAACGCGCCTCGTACCGACTGCTCGATTCAATGGCATGCGCTCCGCATGCCACAAAGCGAATTAAATTCAGTTTTATTGATCGCAAAATGGCATCACATAGGTTCGGCTTGGCTGAGCACAGAGAAACCGCCTTAGCTAGGTTCAGGACCTATTAATTTGGTTTGAGATGTGATTCACGGTGTCCGGGAGGGTACCGTGATGGGTGATTTGTTTCTGTTGAGCGAGCGCCAGATGGCGCGGATCGAGGCGTATTTTCCGCT